>CADEDX010000916.1 GCA_902826195.1 uncultured Bradyrhizobium sp.
ACCTGCAACCAGACCGTTATGAGCGGCCGGCTCTAACCATTGAGCTACAGGCCCCGCCGCGGGGCGGCCGCGGGAGGGGCGGCCGGCAACGGTGCCGGCACCGTTTACAGCGCGGATCGCGATCCGGCAATCCCGCCCTCAATCGACCGAAACGCCGGCGAATTCAACTACCTTGCGCCATTTCTCGGTCTCGTCAGCGACCAGTTTGCCGAATTCGGCCGGTGTCATCGGCTTCGGCAGGCCGCCGACCTCGGCGAGCCGCGCCACCAGCTTCGGGTCCTTGAGCGCTTCGCCGATGGCCTTGTTGAGGGTGGCGACGATCTCGGGCGGCGTGCCCTTCGGTGCGGAGATGCCGTAGAAGCCGACCGATTCGAATCCCGGCACGGTCTCGGCAATCGCGGGAACATCCGGCACGGTCGGCCAGCGCTGCGGCGAGGTGACGCCCAGCGCACGAACGGTGCCGCCCTTGGCCTGTTCGAGCGCGGAGGGGAGGTTGTCGAAGATCAGCTGCACCTTGTTGGAAATGATGTCGGGAAACGCGACCGCCGAGCCGCGATAGGGCACATGCAGCATGTCGCACTTGGTCATCGCCTTGAACAGCTCGGCGGACATGTGCACCGAGGTGCCGTTGCCGGAGGAGGCGTAGGAAATCTTGCCGGGGTTCGCCTTGCAGTAATCGATGAACTCCTGGACGGTCCTCACCGGCATGGCGTTCGACACCACCAGCATGTTGGTGAGCTGCATGATGCTGGCCACTGGCACGGAGTCGCGCAGGAAATCATAGGGCAGCTTCTTGTAGAGCGACGTCGAGATCGCGTTGTTGGGAGCGACGAACAGCAGCGTATAGCCGTCCGGCGGCGAAGAGATCGCGGCGGCGGCCGCGATGTTGCCGCCGGAGCCGGTGCGGTTCTCGACCACGAATTGCTGGCCGAAATGGTCCGACAGCCACTGGCTCATGATGCGCGCCACAATGTCGACCGGACCGCCTGCGGCGAAGCCGATCAGCCACTTCACCGGGCGGTTCGGGTAGTCGGCGGCGAGGGAGGGGGCGGTGGAGGTCGCAAGGGTCAAAATGCAAACGAGGGCCGGCAACGCTTTTCGCAATAATCCAAACATAATCCTACCTGACATTTTCTTGTGACATTGCCGGCATGCTTCCATAAAAGCGCGCAATTGCCTACAACCTCCGCTGCGCATGGATTGGCCAATCTGCCCGTCGATGACGCATGGCGAAGCGCTTGAGGCCAAGCATGAAACTCGTTCATATCGTCGGCGCGGTCTTCCTGCTTGTGGGCACCGCTGCAGCGCAGGACGGAGGCAATGCTCCTGGAGGAACGGCGATGACGCGGACCACGATCAGCCTGGGAACCGCGACGCCTGGCGGCGGGTTCCCGGTCTATGGCAATGCGTTCGCAGAAATCATAAGCGCCGCCGATCCCACGCTTTCGATCGAGCCGCGCAACACCAAGGGTTCCAACGAAAACATCCCGATGCTGGAATCCGACCAGCTCGACATCGCGCTGGTGGCCGGCGAGCCGTCCTACGAAGCCTTCATGGGCATCGGCCGGGCGCCGACCAAGCTGAAAATCCTCACCGCGATGTATTCCAGCCCCGGGATGTTCGTGGTGCGCGCCGAGAGTCCCTACAAGACAATCCGGGATCTGGTCGGCCAGCCGGTCGCGTTCGGCGCCAAAGGCTCCGGCCTGCCGATCCTGTCGCGCTACATGCTCGACGGCATCGGGCTGAAGCAGGACGAGGATTTCAAGTCGATCTATCTCGATCGCGCCGGCGACGGCCCCGCGATGGTGCAGGACGGCCGCGCCGCAGCACTATGGGGCGCCGGCGTCGGCTGGCCGGGTTTTGCCGCAATGGTGCAGGCGCCGGGTGGCGCGCGGTTCATCGCACCTGACGCGAGCGAGATCGCGCGCATCCGCGCCAGGCACGCTTTCCTCAAGCCGCTGACGGTGCCCGCCAACAGTTATCCGGACCAGCCGGCCGCGATCGATTCCGTCGGCTCCT
>CADEDX010000917.1 GCA_902826195.1 uncultured Bradyrhizobium sp.
ATTATTTACCGTAAAATGTGCGGTGATTGTGCTTGTTGGTGCGGAGAATGACCCCTACATTCGCCGCACGGAGTGCGGTGAATGCCTCGATACATCTATCAGCGGCCCGAGTGGCCCAGCTTTCATTGGGATCAAGCGGCTCTCGCCAACCAACTCGGCGCCGTGCGGCACCGGCAAGGACGGCTGATCGGCCGCATGCAGGCGCTCGGTTTCCCTTTGCAGGAACAGGCTGTCCTCACAACCCTGACCGAGGACGTTCTCAAGTCCAGCGAGATCGAAGGCGAAATTCTCGATAGGGATCAGGTGCGCTCTTCCATCGCCCGGCGTCTCGGGATTGATGCCGGGGCCTTGCTTCCGGCCGATCGCAATGTCGAGGGCATCGTCGACATGATGCTGGATGCGACCCAAAGGTTCGACCAGCCTCTCAGCGCTGCCAGACTATTCGGCTGGCATGGAGCGCTGTTTCCGACCGGTCGCAGCGGTCTGGACAAGATCAAGGTCGCCCAGTGGCGCGACGATGGATCAGGACCCATGCGCGTCGTTTCCGGCATGTATGGCCGCGAGAAGATCCATTACGAAGCGCCGGCGGCCGATCAGCTCGACAATAACATGCGGGACTTCCTGACCTGGTTCAATCTCGAAGACAGGCTGGACCCCGTCGTCAAGGCCGCAGTCGCGCATCTGTGGTTCGTCACCATTCATCCATTCGACGACGGCAACGGCCGCATCGCGCGGGCCATCGCCGACATGTCGCTTGCGCGGTCGGAAGCCAGCCCGCAGCGCTTCTACAGCATGTCGGCACAGATTCAGCTGGAGCGGCAAGCCTATTACGAGATGCTCGAAACGACGCAGAAAGGTGATCTCGATACCACCCGTTGGCTCGAATGGTTCCTGGCATGCATGGATCGCGCATTCGACGGCGCCGAAGCAATTCTGTCGAGCGTCTTCCGCAAGGCAGAATTCTGGAGAGCAAATGCCGCGACGCCGCTCAATGACCGTCAACGCGACATCCTCAATCGCCTCCTCGATGGATTCGAAGGCAAGTTGACGTCGTCGAAATGGGCAAAGATCGAGAAGTGTTCAGCAGACACTGCGCTGCGCGATATCAACGAACTCGTCGCGCACTGCATTCTTGCAAGAGACGAAGCGGGCGGCCGCAGCACCAGCTACTCGCTCGCGCAGATCAAGGCCGATCGCTGACCGGCAGGTCCGTCTGATGGTGGACTTATGCCGCTGATTTGCCCGTCGTGCCAAACCTACGCTTCGTCACAGAGGCAAGCGTCCGGCTACTGTGCATGGGGTTGTTTTCGATGTTTTAGTTGGGAGGCCGCAGACGTCGGCAACCGTCGATCTACTTGTCGAGCGGCTTCAATACCTTCACCAGCTCCCCGTGCACGAACTCATTCCCGCACACCACGTGCCCGGTCTTCAGCGCATCGTCCGTGCCGCCGACATCCGTGATCGTTCCCCCGGCTTCCCGCACCATGATCTGCCCGGCGGCAATGTCCCAGGGCTGCAGATTACGTTCCCAGTAGCCGTCGAGGCGGCCGGCGGCGACGAAGGCGAGGTCTAGCGAGGCGGCGCCGAAGCGGCGGAAGCCGGCGACCTTGTTTTGCAGCGCGGCCATCTCGTTTTGCGCGAGCGCATGATCGCCGCGGCCGATATGCGGCAGGCCGCAGGCGATCACGCATTCGTCGAGCTGACGGCGGCCGGCAACGCGGAGCCGCTGGTCGTTGAGGAATGCGCCCTTGCCGCGTTCGGCGATGTAGAGCTCGTCATTGGCGGGGTTGTAGATCACGCCAGCGATGATCGTGTCCTCGCGGCGCAGGCCGATCGAGAGCGCGAATTGCGGGATGCCGTGCAGGAAGTTGGTGGTGCCGGCGAGCGGATCGACGATCCAGGTATGGCTCTTGTCGGAGCCTTCGCGGCTGCCGCCTTCCTCGCCGATGAAGCAGTAGCCGGGGCGTGACTTGGCGAGATCCTCGTACAGCATTTCCTCGGCGCGCTTGTCGGCCTTG
>CADEDX010000918.1 GCA_902826195.1 uncultured Bradyrhizobium sp.
AAACCCCAGAGGATCGGAACACCCTCCTCGATCTCAGAGCCCAAGGCTTCGACGTGGCAATCCACGCCAATCCGCGAGGATCGCGTGACCGCCGCGGCTGCACAGCATCAGCGTCTCGATTGCCGCTTGCCATTCCGGCATGTCGGACTCCTTCTTCGGCCAGAGATCGATGCGACTGCCAATTGGCGCCGCTCGTTCAGCCCATCGATCCCTTCGCTTCTCCTTTGCGGTGAGATTGTAGACCTCCAGCCGTGTTGGCTGGTGCTCCGGCTCAGACGGCGCTTGGTTGCTCGTCTTTTCGGGAGGATTGCCTTCATCGCTTCGTCGTCGCAAAGAAAGCCCAAAAAGGCCCAGCATCAATAGAAGGGCGCCGGCGACAATCAGCCAATGCGGGTATTCCATGGCTGGCGATTTCCCTTCGCCTTTTCGGGCCACCTCGGCCACTGAATGGGACGCAGTCTGCCACGTTCGGTCGCTGACATACTGGTCAATACAGCTCACTCCCCATTCGCCGGCGCCGATCGAGCGGCACACCATGGGCTTGCAGCGCGCAGCCGCGCCAGCGGGGTTCCATTAGATATTTTTCTCAGCATATGAGGGCTGCGGGACCATGCGCGCTTTACAGGGTTGTCTTATCGCTACTGCTGCTCGCGGTAGTGAGTCTCTACGCAGTGCTGCGCTGGCGGAGAAGCGTGTTCGCCGGCGCATGCCCCATCCGGGCAGGCGCTACTCCGCTGCTTCACGTTTCGATGCGCTGCTCGCCACTTCCTGTATCGCCGACATCACCTCATCCGTGGCGGTCTGCTGGATCATGTGGCCGTTTCCGGCAACGCGGTGAAACCTGTTTTGGGAAATGTCCGAATGCAGCCGGGCCGACTGCGTGTCGATGTCGATCAACCGGTCTCACCGGCAATGACGACGACCGGCATCTTTAAATCCGCATACTGATGGCGCAGCCTGAAGGCGTCCGGAATCATCAGGGCCGACTCCGCGGCGGATACCCGGATCTGTGAAGGACGCAGGGCCATCTCCTTTGGAAATGCCTGAAATTTTATCGCGCGGCTGATCAGCGGCGACAGGGGTATGGCTGAGGATGTCGCCGATCAACGGCAAGGCCGGTGCGCCCATTGCGACGATGTCGGGTCTCGCCGTGGGATAGTAGTACCCTGAGGCAAGAACCAAGCCACGGATCAGACCGGGATATTTCAGGGGCCAGTGCCACGGCAACCGACGCGCCCCATGAGTGTCGGAAAACAATGGCGTTTGAAACGCCGAGCCGCTTGAGCGCATGCTTGATGAGTTCGGCCAGGGCATCCTGCGTGCACACGACGTTGCGCGGGCGGTCGCTGTGGCCGAATCCGGGACGGTCGAAAACGATGACCCTGTGATCCCTGGCCGCGAGATCGATCAGACCGCTGGATTCGAAATCCTCGATCATGCTGCCGTTGCCGTGAAGAAGAACCAGCGGCTCGCCAGAGCCCCGCTCGACGTAGTGCAGCCGAACGCCGTCGACGTCGAGGAAGCGGCCGGCAGCCGGATTGTCACGCTCGGCTTTGTTCGCAAGATGACGATTGACCAAAGCCATTGCGGCCAGCGCTCCGATCGCCACCGCCGAAGCTAAAACGTAGGAAGGCGCCTTTGCGGCGCGGCGCCGGTCCGGGATGGCGGAACGCAGGCATCGGACTAAGCGGGCTGAGGTCATGGATGGCACTCTGAAAGGCGCGTGCACGAAATCCGGATGATCCTGCAAGATGTTGCAGCGCCAGGTGAACCGCCGATGACCGGAATCGTTTCTCGGCAGCACGTCGTTCCCATGGGCCGGCACGGACAGCGGTGGAACACTTAGTCCTTATCGGCCTGGTCGCTTCGGCTTTTGTTGTGGCCCGGGACCGCGGTGGACGGCGGCGTGAGGAACGCGTCGAAACGCTCCTTCACGATCGCGTAGCATTCGCACGACGCCTTCTCCAGACCCAGGCGATCAACGACCTGAATC
>CADEDX010000919.1 GCA_902826195.1 uncultured Bradyrhizobium sp.
GGATTTGCTGGCCGCCGTCTGGGGCGGACGCATCGTGTCGGAATCCGCTTTGACGACGCGGCTGAACGGGGCCCGGAAAGCGATCGGCGATAGTGGCGAAGAACAAAGGCTGATCAAAACGCTGCCCCGCAAGGGCGTGCGCTTCGTCGGCGACGTCTGCAAGGAAAAGCAGCTGGAGAACTCCCCGGCCGGGAATGCGCCGACGCCGATCGCCAACCCTGTTCCGCAGGAGCAACCCTCGATCGTCGTTCTGCCGTTCGCCAATCTCAGCGGCGATCCGTTGCAGGATTACTTTACAGACGGTGTCGTCGAGGACATTACCACCGAGTTGTCGCGGTTCTCCGAACTGTTCGTCATCGCGCGCAACTCGAGCTTTACCTACAAGGGACAGGCGGTCGATGTCCGGGCCGTGGGACGTGACCTCGGCGTGCGCTACGCGCTGGAAGGAAGCGTGCGCAAGGTCGAAAAGCGCGTTCGGATCACCGGCCAGCTGATCGACGCCGAGAGCGGAAAGCACATTTGGGCGGATCGCTTCGAGAGTTCGCTCGAGGATATTTTTGCGCTGCAGGACCAGATGGCGCACAGCGTCGTGGGCGCGATCGCCCCAAGGCTGGAGCAGGCCGAAATCGAGCGAGCGAAGCGAAAGCCGACGGAAAGCCTGAGCGCCTACGATTGCTTTTTGCGCGGCATGGCCGGCTGGCACGAATGGAACAGGACCGGCCACGACGAAGCGCTGAGACATTTCTATCGGGCGATCGAGCTCGATCCGACTTTTGCGAGGCCGCACGCGCTTGCCGCAGGCTGCTTTCTCATGCGCAAGTCGAACGGCTGGGTGGCGGATCGCACGACCGAGACGGCCGAGACCGATCGGCTGGCGAGGCTGGGCGCGGACCTCGGCCGTGCGGACGCCGTCGCGCTCGCCTGGAGCGCGCATGCGCTTGCTCACGTCGTAGGTGACATCAAGGCAGGCCTGGCGCTGATTGATCATGCGCTGCGATTAAATCCGAACCTTGCGGTCGCATGGCAGCGCAGCGGCTGGATCCGCGTCTATGCGGGAGAGTGCGAAACGGCGATCGAGCATCTGCGGACCGCCATGCGCCTCAGCCCGCTGGATCCGCTGATGCATCTTGCCTACAGCGCCACGGCCTTCGGCTATTTCCTTCTCGGCGACCTCGATCAATCTTCCAGTTGGTCCGATCGTGCGCTGCAGATGCGGCCTGACTGGCCGGCCGCACTGCGTGTCGCGGCGATGAGCCATGCTCTCGCCGGTCGCAAGCGCCCGGCACAACAGGCAATGGCGCGGCTGCGCGCGTTGCAACCCACCTTGCGGTTGTCGAATCTGCACGAACAAATGTTGTTCCACCGGCCGGCACATGGAGAAGTTCGTCGAGGCCATGCGGAAAGCCGGACTGCCCCAGTAATCGGCGGATTTTCTCAGTATCTGCTTTGGGTCAAAGACGGCGCTGAAGGTCGCGCTGAGCTGCGTCCGGTCACCCCCCACGAGCCGACGTGTTGACGGGCAATGTGACCTTCGGCTGAGGGCCATCAAGCGACATCGCTGCCCTCATGGAAGCCGTAGCTCAGGTCGGCCATCCGTAGGATTACGAGTTGTCCCTAGAACCGGATGGGCTGGGGCAAAAGTCCAGATAGTTGCAAAATGAATACTATCAGAACAATCGGCCACAATAACCCGGTGGCTAGGTAGTATGATCCGATGATCGCTAGATCAGCCAAACTGTGCGGACGATCAAAGCCTCCACTTTGGTAAGCACTCAGAAGCAAAAGCAATTCGCATATCAGAAGACCCACGAGGTAGGCCGCAAGGACGACCTTCCATCGACGAATGATTGCGGGTTGCTGTGTCATCATCCAGATCACTATAGCAACAGGACACTCCTAACAGGAAGTGGCCGTCCGATCAGATGTCTGCTTGGGGTCTTGGCCGTGTAAAAACCCATTCCGGGGAAGCCGGAGAGAAGGTTGGACCG
>CADEDX010000920.1 GCA_902826195.1 uncultured Bradyrhizobium sp.
CATCGTAGAACTCCAGACGGAGTTGGGCGATGGTTCGCAGATTACCAAGGATGACAGCCTCGCCGCTATCGGAGGTAGGCCGATCCGTCCCGCGGACCTGCGCAACATGGGCCGGCCGGAGAAATTGTCCGCCTGCGAAATGCGCTGCAGCGTAAGCGGTGTTTCGAGGTCACCTTCCTGATGATGTCCTAATCTGCGAGTCTGATGGTTCTGATAACCGTTAGGCTTAGAACGGACATATTGGATAATGCCAACACTAAGCCGGTTCATCGGCTTGAGGTGTTCACCGGTGCAGGTCGCCGGCGAACGTGGAGCGCCGAGGACAAGGCGCTGATCGTTGCGGAGATCACCCCGGCGTGCGACAGCGCCGTGGCGATCCCTAATCCGATGCCTGATGCTGCTTCGGTGACGACGGCTGTCCGTCCAGTAAGGTCTTGCATGTGCGTGCTTCCGTTGCATTTGCAATTGGCCTTGGCAGATACCTATCTGGTTCGCTGGTTTATCGAGTTTCGGCTCAAACCTCTTCTCGCCTTAACTATGGCCGGATCGTCTGGATGCGGCGGGCCGCGTGCCACGCCCGGTTCGGGTAACAAGCAGCGATGGAGACGAGCACGGGTCCGCGTCCGCTCTGCCGCTATGAACCGACATTGCAACGGCTAAGGCGCTGTTCTGCTTGGCCAAATTCTGACGTTTCGACCTCACCAAGCATCAATTTGATTAGACGGCTCGCGGAGTGCGTCGGGGCAGCCAGCGCGGCACATTTGCGCGATAGCTTTCATACTCCGGGCCGAATGTTTCCTTGAGCGTCGGTTCTTCGATCATCACCACCCAGACATGAAAAAAGAGCCAGAGAAACGCACCGTAGCCGAGGAGCTGCCGATCCGCGAATAAGACCGCCTGACCGAGAATGACCGCAACGACTGCAACATAAATCGGATTGCGCACATGGCGATATAATCCGCTGACCACGAGATGGCGTGGGGGTGCGATCGGCGCGGGCGTGCCCAGACCCTGCAACGCAAAGCGCGCAAACGAATCCAACAATCCAGGCATGCCGGCAATAATGAATACGACCCCCGCCAATCGTGTCGCTTCGACGGCTAAGAAGGGTGGCTGAAATTCCCAATGTGTGATCGACCATGGGATGACGCCCGCCAGCATCGCCGGTGCAACGAGGAAAAACAGCGCGGAACCAAGGATCGCTGTGAGCTTGGACATGCATCCTCCCGTCCTGCCGCCATGTTAATGCAACCACGTCCGGTCAGCGCGTTCCGCGGTTCAATCGCGACGGACTTGCGAAAGCGTCTCGATCAGTCCCACTGTCCAGCACATCGGACATCCCCGTAGCGCGACGAGGGCGGCAACGCCCGCGCCCACGGATAGCCAAGGATCCTCGGTCTGGTGGACGATGGCCCCAGCGAGTAGCGCCGCCGCAGCTGCGCCGCGCATCAGGTGTGCGCCTAGGAAGGAGCTCCCGAACATGCCGACTCCACGAAAGTAATTCATGTGCTCTCTCGACCGCTGTCCTTTGTGCCGAGCATGTATTCGCGCACCAGTGCGCGGGCGCGACGCAGTCGGCTTTTGGCCGCTTCGCGCGTCACCCCGAGCCGTCCGGCGATTTCCCAAATCGTCAGATCTTCCAGATCTCGCAGCAGCAGCACTTCGCGATGCGACGGCGAAAGCGACTCGATCGCATTGACCAGGTCTATGCGCAGGTCGTCCGGCGGGACCTTTGCGAGTTCGCGTGCCTCTTCCAGGCTGGCGAGCTCCTCGACTCCGCGCATCAGCATCAGCGCCGGCAGCATGCAAAGGCGCGCGATAACGGTCAGCAGCCAGCCGGCGAGTGCGGTTGGACTGCGGATCGTGCCCGCGCGCCGGTACACGACGATGAGTTCTTCTTGCACCACATCTTCGATGATCGAGGCGCGGTAGCAGAGGCGCCGGGCGTAGCGTCGAATGTCCGGCTGCAGCGCCACCAAAAGCTGTGT
>CADEDX010000921.1 GCA_902826195.1 uncultured Bradyrhizobium sp.
CCGAAACGGCAAGCGAAATGACCCGCAAGCATACCGATGATATTGAAGCGCTGCGCGAACAAGCCGCCGATTGCCGCGCTTGTCCGCTCTACAAGGACGCCACCCAGACCGTGTTCGGCGAAGGCCCGCCCACCGCACGGATCATGCTAGTCGGCGAACAGCCGGGCGACAAGGAAGACCTCGCAGGAAAGCCGTTTGTCGGGCCTGCCGGACAAATGCTCGACCGCGCGCTGGAAGAAGCCGGCATCGACCGCCGCCAAGTCTACGTCACCAATGCGGTGAAGCATTTCAAATTCGTGCCGCGCGGAAAAATCCGCCTGCACCAGAAGCCCAACACGCCGGAAATCAAGGCCTGCCGGCAATGGTACGAACGTGAACTGGACGCGATCAAACCCGACCTGGTGGTCGCCATGGGCGCCACCGCGGCGCAAAGCGTGCTGGGAAAGATCATACCGATCAACAAGAACCGCGGACGCCTGATCGATCTCGATGACGGAACCCGTGCGTTGGTGACCGTGCATCCATCCTATCTGTTGCGATTGCCCGATGCCGATGCCAAGGCGCGGGAATACCGGCGCTTCGTCCATGACCTCAAGATCGCTAGCGACATGCTGCGGAAATCAGCGCATGCGGCCTAAGCTACGCCAATTCGGTGGCGCAGTTTCTGGTGAAATATAACGGAAAATTTGACATTTCCATTCACAACTATTAATTGACGAGAAGAACAATCGCATTCTCAAGGGAATGTAGTATGTGGAACGTCTGGTCACGCTATGACGCTCCATGCGGTCGACGCGCTGCGCGGTACCCCTTCAGCCCCGGCGCCGTGCAGCGCGCGACCCACTTTCTTGCGGCGCGGGTTGCCGCATGACCGCAGTGACGTCTGCGACAGCATGCGCCCTCGAAGCTCTAACGAATCCAACAGGAAGCATCCAAACGGCCAAGGCCGACGCCCATCGCGGCGCTGAAGCGCCGTCCGATCCGGCAGGTCCAGCGGCTGCGCCTGTCATCTAACCTTCAAGTCCCTCGGTCAAAGATGCCCTCCTTCTCAGCATGTAGGACGGGGGTCAGAATGACCGATAGCCACAGCATCATCGGCGACCCCCGGCCCGCGGTAACGCAATACGTCGCCAGCCGAACGATCAACGAAGGCACCTATCCTTCACTGGCTGTGCTGGTGAAGGACGTCGGCGAGCAGGTCGCGAAATACGGCTCGCTGAACAAGGTGCCGGCCGAGGCCGTCGGCAACACCCGCAACGACATGTACCTGACGTCGGAGGCGATCCGCTTCCTGATGAAGGACAAGGAAAACGACCTGAGCAAGGCAGACGTCGATACCCTCAAGGCCTACAAGGGCTCGCTGGACTCAGCCACCAAGTTCATCCCGACCTGGGTCAAGATCGCGGTGGCGATCGCGCTTGGGCTCGGCACCATGATCGGCTGGAAGCGCATCGTCATCACCGTCGGCGAAAAGATCGGCAAGACGCATCTGACCTATGCGCAGGGTGCGGCCGCCGAACTGGTCGCCGCAGGCACCATCGGCGCCGCCGACGTGTTCGGCCTGCCCGTTTCCACCACGCATGTGCTGTCATCCGGCGTCGCCGGCACCATGGCAGCCAACGGTTCCGGCCTGCAGATGGCGACCATCCGCAACTTGCTGATGGCGTGGGTGCTGACGCTGCCGGCCGCGATCTGCCTGTCGGCAAGCCTCTACGTACTGTTCTCGAACCTGTTCTGAGTATCGGCGGTGCGGCGGGATCGCTGCCATTCAGGCAGCAGCCTCGACGGGTAACGGAAGGCCGGAGCCAAACTCCGGCCTTCTGCTTTCCGAAAAGTCACGTGGCTCGATTCCACCGCTATCCGGGAAGCGCATGCTCTTCAGAGATGTCGTCGTTTGTTCATTCGGACACTGTATCCAGTGCCTTGAAATCGAAGACCGGTTATGAGGGAGGTAATTGAGATGAGCAGCGAG
>CADEDX010000922.1 GCA_902826195.1 uncultured Bradyrhizobium sp.
GCTCGTTGCCGCTCCAGCCGGTGAGCCGTAACGGACGGACCGGTTTCGAGGTGATGCCTCAGGCGGCCGGCGGCGCGCTTGCCGCGGCAGGACTGCGGCCGGGCGATCTTGTCATCAGTATCAACGGGGCCGATGCGGCGACGGCCGATCTGTCATCCTATCGCGCGCAGATCGCATCGGGACAACCTGTCGAGATCCGGTTTGAGCGCGATGGGCAGACTCATACGGCACGGCTTGGAATTCAGTAATGGCGTTCTCACGTATTGTGGCGGCCTGCCTCGCCCTGAGCATGGCGGGGGTGGGGCCTGAGGTGCTTGCGCAGGGCACGACCCAGTCGCTCAACGCCCAGAACGCTGATATCCGCGCCTTCATTCAAGACGTGGCCAAGGCCACCGGCAACACCTTCGTCATCGACCCCGCGGTGCAGGGCAACGTGACCATCGCCGGCGGCGCTCCGATGGACCGCCAGCAGATGATGGAGGTCTTCCTCGCGACCCTGCGGGCGCATGGCTATGTCGCCATCCCGACCTCGTCGGGCGCATGGCGAATCGCACCTGACGAGGAAGCGGCGCAGCAACCCTCAGGAACGACTGGCGAGCGGTTCGTGACGCAGGTGATCCGTCTCAAGACGAAGGATGCGCCCTCACTGGTGGGCGTTCTCCAGCCGCTGGTCGGGCGTGGCGGACGGGTGAGTGCTGCGCCTTCGTCCAACACCATCGTGATCACGGATTTCGCGGACAATGTAAGGCGCCTGTCGGGCCTTGTGGCTGAACTGGATCGCGACACCGACCGCATCGAGATCATGCCGCTGAAGAACTCGCGCGCCTCGGTGCTCGCGTCTGCGCTGCGCGACATCACGGCGTCGGGCGGCGCCGAACAAAAGGGATTCTCCGCAGCAACCTTTACGGCGGTCGATTCCTCCAACTCGCTGGTCCTGCGCGGGCCGGCGGAGACGGTTGCGCGGCTCAAGGAAGTCGCCGCCATGCTCGACGAGCAAGCGAAACCGACCGGCGATACCCGGGTGATCTTCCTCCAGCATGCCGATGCGGGACAGATGGTCGAGATGCTGCAGAGCGTCGTGGACCAGCCGCGGACGGGCGGCGCGGCGGGACAGCCAAATGCGGCCCCAGCGGGGGCGTCCGCGAACCAGCGCGCGGTCATCACGCGGTTCGAAGGCGCCAATGCGATCGTGGTGCGCGCCGATCCCGCCGTTCAGCAGGAGGTCGAGTCGATCATCCGCCAGCTCGACCGGCGCGCCGAGCAGGTGCTGGTTCAGGCCATCGTCGTCGAGATCGGCGAAGGCGCGGCGAAGAACTTGGGCGTGCAGCTGCTGTTGGGCGGCAACGGCGAGTCCGACATCCCCTTCTTCGCCACAAACTTCTCCACCGCTTCGCCGAGCCTGCTGACGCTTGGCGCGGCGCTGGGCGCAGGCGGACTTTCTGTGAGCCCGGACCTTCATGACCAGCTGCAGGAAGCTGCTGCGGACAGCCTGCTCGGCTCTTTCGGCGGGATCGGCGGCTTTGCATCCGATCTCGGCAGCGACGGGCTGTTCGGCGTGATCATCAACGCGATCAAGCGTGACGGCGATTCCAACCTGATATCGACGCCCTCGATCCTGACGCTGAACAATCGCGAAGCGGAGTTCCTGGTCGGCCAGAACGTGCCGGTGACGACGGGCGAAGTGCTGAGCGCCAACAACAACAATCCATTCCGCACGATCGAGCGCCAGGATGTTGGGGTGAAGCTCCGCGTGAAGCCGCAGATCAACGCCGACGGCTCGATCCCCCTGGTATTGCGCCAGGAAGTATCCAGCGTCGATTCCTTCAGCGCTTCGTTCGGCGAACTGGTGTTCAACAAGCGCGAGATCGAAACGTCCGTGCTGGTCGACAATGGCGAGATCGTCGTGCTGGGCGGCCTGCTGGACCAGAACGAGCAGGTCACGCAGGAGAAAGTGCCGCTTCTTGGCGACA
>CADEDX010000923.1 GCA_902826195.1 uncultured Bradyrhizobium sp.
CCGACGCGTTCACCACCGATCATCTGCGCATTCTGCAGACCATCGGATCCAAAGCCAGCCAGACCATCGACAATGCGCTGCATCACAGCCGCATCGAACGCGTGGCCGGCACCGATCAACTCACCGGCCTGGCCAACGCGCAATCGCTCTACGTCCACCTGCATGGCGAACTGCAGAAAGGCGACGGAGCCCAGGCCGCCTTCGTGGTGCTGCTCATCGACCTCGATGGCTTCAAGATGGTGAACGACCGTTTTGGCCACCTTTCCGGCAATCGCGCCCTGCAACTGGTGGCCGACGGCCTGCGTACCCACTGCCGCCCCGGCGATTTCGTGGCCCGCATCGGCGGCGACGAATTTGTCGCGGTGGTCTCAGGCATCAGCTCGCGCGGCCTGCAAGAGAAGACACGCGTGCTGGCGACCATGATCGAAGACGCCGGACGCCAGGTCTGCAACGGCGAGAGCATCCTCGGCTCGAGCATCGGCGAGGCGTTCTACCCCGCCGACGCCAAGGACGTCGAAACGCTGCTCTCGGTCGCCGACCAGCGGATGTATCAGGTCAAGCGGCAGCATCATAAAGAGAAGCCGCACTTGGTGAGGAAGAAGGAAGCTGAGCTTCCGGATGCGCATCCGCTTCCCACTGCGTGAGGGGCTGCAGTCAGTTACGGCGGCAACTTTGTGCCCCACCTCCAAGTACAACAGAACGTTGTGGTTCAACGTATGCCGGTTGGCGCCCCGCAATCGCCAGTAAGCCGGGTCGCCAGGGTATAGCATGGTAGGAGAGCGTCGGCTTGGATGAACGTCGGTTCCAATTCGAATGGGACGAAGCGAAGGCTGAGGCCAACCTCCGCAAGCACGGTGTCTCTTTCGAGTTGGCATCGTCGATTTTTGCCGATCCTCAAATTCTCACTCTCGCCGACACGACGCACAGCGAGTCGGAAGAACGCTGGTTCTCGATTGGATTGGCGAGCAATGGTGTGCCGATGTCGATAGCCTACCTCTGGACGGACAATGGAGTCGGCCTGATCAAGATCCGACTCATTACTGCTCGGCGGTCGACCACGACGGAAATTCGCTACTACACGGAAAGCCAATGACCAACCAACCCATGGACGAAGAAATGCCGGTGGAGATCGACTTCAGGAAGGCCACGCGCGGCCGTCATCATATTCCGCCGGAAGCGGCGGTTTTCCTACCTGTATCGATTGAGAAGAGTGTCTGGGAATATTTCTCGGCCAGGGCCGAACGTAAGGGCGTTGGCCTTTCGCAGCTTCTCACCGACGTTTTGAAGCGTGACATTGAGATCAACGAAGCGCTGAAATAGCCCTTCACTTCCATCGCTCGATTTTTGCATTGGGCGTGTATAGAAATTCCACCAAACCCTCCTCCCCTTGTCACCGATTTGTTGATCTGATATCGTCTCTCAAAGCGTCCGGGCGCACCCGGCGCCACAGATCTTCCGGGGAGTCCGTCCAAAAATGAAGCTATTCACCACGAAGTGGATCGGGGTAGCACTGGCGGCCGCGCTCGCGGTGCCCGCCTACCTGCAGGCTCAATCAGCCACGGGCCAATTGACCGGCACCGTCAAGGATCCCACCGGCGCCGTCATCACCCAGGTCAAAGTCACGCTCACCAACCAGGGCACCGGCTATACGCGCGAAACGCGCACCACCGACGCCGGGGTTTTCACCTTCCCGCTGCTGCCGGCCGGCCTTTACACCATCGCCGCCGAGCAGGCGGGCTTCAGCCAGGCCCGCCGCACGGACATCCGGCTGAACGTCGACCAGGTGATCCGTCTTGACCTCGATATGGCCGTCGGCGCCACCACCGAAAGCGTCAACGTAGCCGCCAACTCCGTCGCAATCGACACCGAAACCTCCGCCGTCGGCCAGCTGGTCAGCCAGAAACAAGTGACGCAACTGCCGTTGAACGGCCGCAATTTCCTGCAACTG
>CADEDX010000924.1 GCA_902826195.1 uncultured Bradyrhizobium sp.
TCTGCCCGACGATCCTCTGGACCGTGCCTTGGGTTCACTGATCGCCGGCCATCAACCGAGTTCGGCACAGCTTCAGGATCCGACGCAATTGCGCGCGTATTTGAGGGCGGCAAGTTGGCTCGAACATACCGGATTGCACGTGCCTTCGCCGGACCTTCTTCAGAGGTCGTTGGAGCGGGCCGAACTGATCGCGCCATTTCGACATCTCACCAAGGGGTTCTTCACCGGAAGACAGCGTGAATTGGACGAGCTATGGCGGTATTTCTTCGACGGTGGGATTTGCCTGCTCATTCATGGTCCGGGCGGGATAGGAAAGTCTTCGCTGCTGTCGCGCTTCATGCTGTCTCTTACTACGCGCGACGCGACGTCCCTCGATGGTTGGCGGCCATTCGTTTATCTTGATTTCGACCGACCGGATCTCGATGCACGCGATCTTCCGGGCATCTTACTGGCGATGCTTCGCCAGCTTGGTCAGCAAATTCCGGCAGCACGTTCTGAAATCGAGGCAGTTTTGCTGGATGCGGTCCGCGTCGGCGCCAAGCGGCGCGCGAAATTCGTTACCAAGCGGACCGATGAATTGCTCGGTCAGCTTGCCAAGCACCTGGATTCTCCTGTTGCGCTCGTCGTGGATACGCTCGAGGAAGTGCAGTACGCGACTCCCGATGCCGTCTCGCCGCTGATCAAGGCCATTGTCTCACTTTCCGACCACGCCAGTTGGCTTCGACCGATCTTTGCGGGACGCCTGCCTGTCGCCTCCAGCCTTCCCTTACGACAGATCGAACTCATCGCACTATCGTCGCAGGACGCGGCAATATTGCTTTCGAATCAGCTCCCTCCGCTCATCGCCGCAAATGCGGCCTTTATCGAAAAGATAGTGGACAAGGTGGGTGGTAATCCCCTGTCCCTCAATCTGGCTGCCGAGCTCCTTAAGAAAGAAGCGTCGGCTCGTGATCTTCGTCTTACGGACGACGAGTTCTGGCATCGCCTCCAGGATACCGTCGTGCAAGGCTATCTCTACGAGAGAATAGTTGGCCATGTGCACGACCCTTCGGTGCGAAAGCTCGCGGTGCCTGGACTTGTGCTGCGCCATCTCACGGCGGAATTGATCGTCGAAGTCTTGTCTGAGCCTTGCGATTTGAATGTAACGGACGCCGTCGAAGGCCAAGCGTTGCTCGAGAAGCTTGCGGCGGAAACGGCTCTGGTTCGATCAGAAGGCACCGCTGCACGCTTGTCCTTGCGGCCTGAGATCAGACGCGCGGTACTTGAGAACTTCCGACGGGACAAGTCCACCTCCGAGCAACGCCGCGCGATCCATGCGGCCGCCGTTCGGTACTACGTGGGCAAGCCCGGGCCGGAAAATCGTGCAGAGGAGATCTATCACCGTCTTCTCCTGGAAGAGGATACGCAATCAATCGATTCCAGGTGGTTGTCGGGAGTGGAGCAAAGTCTTCGCAACGTCGTGGAAGAACTGGATGAGCCGCGGCGTTCCTATTTGGCAGTCCGCGTGGGCCGACTCGAGGAAGGCGATACCATGACGGCGGCAAACCTCCCGGATTGGGAGCTATACGCCCAGCGCCGTGCCGCGGATCTGATTGCGATGGGAATGGCGTCAGCAGCCTTGGGCGTCCTCGAAAAGAGACGAGACAGGTCGCCTACAAGTTCGCTGTACATCCTCGAAAGCGAGGCTTCGCGTGTCTTGTCGACTCCGGATCTGCAACGTGCCGATTGGGCGGCCGTCATGGCACTCGAAGCTGCAGACCGGAGCGGAGATCCCGACAGGCTTGCCAAAGCGTACGAGGAATTGGCAAGAGTCAAACGCCTGCGAGGAGAGACGGAAGATCTCATTCGCGTTCTGGACAGGCTTTCGCAGCTCGGCGACAAATTGGGAGAAGATGAATTGGTCCTGGAGGCCAATGTCGCGATCTTGGAATCGGTAGATGCACCC
>CADEDX010000925.1 GCA_902826195.1 uncultured Bradyrhizobium sp.
GGGCGGCAGCCGGTTCTTCGACTACACAGGGTATGGCGATACGATCAACACCGCCGCGCGGCTGGAAGGCGCAAACAAATTCCTCGGTACGCGAATCTGCGTCAGCGCTGCGGTTGCCGATGCCACGAAGGGCTTTCAGGGCCGTCCGGTTGGCGATTTGATGCTGCGAGGACGAAGCGAGCCGCTGCGCGCCTTTGAGCCGCTATCAGCGGAATCGTTCGAAAGGCCGGCCAAGGCGCAGTATTGCGAGGCATTTGCCAAGCTTGAAGCCGGCGATGGCGCAGCGATGCCGGCTTTCGCGGCGCTCGTCGGCCTTCATGCCGACGACGCGCTGGCCAGTTACCATCTCCGGCGATTGCTAAATGGCGCGAAGGGCGTCCGAATTCAGCTTGAACAATAGCAAATCCGGGCCGCGTCGCGCTTCACTCAGGATGGTAAGCGCCGAACCGGCGATAAAGCAGAATCAGAACATAGGTTTGCCGTGTCGAGAAGGCGGTGTTCAACATCGCTGCGTCCGGGTCGGATTCTCCAAATCGGCAACAGTAGAAGTAAGCCCTGATCGGGGGCTGAACGAGATGCCGCGATTGCCTCTGGAGGGGCCGACAACCCGAACCGGTAAGCAAAGTTCAGGGTCAACGGTATGTTTCGATTGAATATTCAGCAGCAGTTTCCTTGTCCGCCGTACTAGACTGTGTTTATCCGATCCACGGAGAATGCGTTCGTTGCGAATGACGCTGATGAAAAAGATCCTGCTGGCCATGCTATTGCTGGCTTCGCCGGTCGGGGCACAGACTCAAATTGCGCCCAAGACCGAGCTCAAGGGCGCCATAACGCGGGGCTCAGATCCCTGCGCTCCGATCGGCCGCACCGGCAAGGGCGAATTAGTCTATTCGATGAAGTGCAATAACTTGCCGGCGCCTCCGCCACCCGCGCGTGCTGAAGCCCGAGAGGCGCCCGCGGCAGAGCCGGCTCCAGAACCAGAAGTAGAAAGGGGCGGGATTTTCGGCTGGTCCTTCGATCGCCGGCGATAGGACGGCTGGCCTCCCCCAGCGAAACTTACTCCTCGAACTTGGAACGGTCCTGCTCGCACCTTCATCTCGATGAAGCTCTTGGTGTTCGGGCTCGATAGCACCAGCGACCTGTTCCTGCCGACCGAGGAAGTCGCACGGCCAGATCGAATGTACGGTAGGGAACGTCTCAGGGAGACGTCCCGTCGTCATTGCGAGCGAAGCAATTCATAGCGAAACGGCGCAGTGCTTGGATTGCTCCGCCGCTTGGCTTCTCGAAATGACCAACCCTACTTCCCGAACGCCTCATTCAACGCCGGCCATAGCCGGTCTGGCCTGAACGGGGTCGCCATGAAGCGAATGCCGGTGGCGTCGGCGATGGCGTTGCCGAGTGCGGCGGCGACCGGATTGTACGGGCTTTCGCTCATCGATTTGGCTCCCATTGGCCCGATCGTGTCTGACGTGTCCGCAAACAATACTTCGGTGCGGGGAATGTCGGCAAACGATGGCAGTTGATAATCGCGGAACTTGGGATTAATAACCCGGCCGTTGTCGTCGATCACCATCTCCTCGTAGAGCGCAGCTCCCAGCGATTGAGCGACCCCGCCCTCGACCTGGCCGCGGCACTGCAGGGGATTGGCAATACGGCCGGCATCGGCGGCTTGCACGCTCTTCAGGATCCTGAGTTCGCCGGTGTACTTGTTCACGGCGACGCGAAAGCCGTGGACATTGAAGGCGACGGAGCGCGGCGTGCCCGACGAATTGCCGCTGGCTCTGAGGACCTTGCCGAGCGCGTGCGCTGACGCGGCGAGCATGGCAAACGGCGTGCGGCGTCCGCCACAGACCGTGGCATGTTTGTCGAGAAAGCACGCGTCCGGGGTCTCGCTCAACGACGACGCCGCAAATTGCTTCAGTTGGCCCGCCAGCG
>CADEDX010000926.1 GCA_902826195.1 uncultured Bradyrhizobium sp.
CTCGAGGGCGTTCTGGCCGTCAAATCGGAGATCAGCCTGGTATCCGCGGCGGGACAACAATTTGGAGATCAATTTCCGAATGATATCATTGTCTTCGGCCACCAGAATATCGAATCCTGCGGCATCGGCTTCCGTGGTGGTAGCAAGTGGCGGCGCGGCCACTTTCGGCTGACCGATCTGGCACTGTACCGTGAACCAGAACTTGCTCCCGTGGCCCAGCCTGCTCTCAATGCCGATCTCACCGCCCATGGCCTGACAGAGCTGTCGGCAGATTGCGAGTCCGAGCCCCGTGCCACCATACTTGCGCGACACCGAAGCGTCGGCCTGCGTGAACGGCGTGAACAGCGACTTCTGGGCCTCCGGCGCGATCCCGACACCCGTGTCGCTCACTTCGATACGCAGATCGACGGTGCCGCCCGGTGTCGTACGATGCGACGCCGCGATGGCGATCGATCCTGTTTTGGTGAATTTGACGGCGTTGCCGACCAGATTAAGAAGAATCTGACCAATCCGGCCAGGATCGCCGCGCAGCCAATCGGGCATGCCTTCGGCAATCGATGTCGTTAGTTCAAGATCTTCTTTGCGCGCCTTCGGACCTAGCAGCGCCACGATGCGATCGAGCGAATCCTTGATGCTGAAGTCGATTGTCTCCAGCACAATCCGCCCGGCATCGAATTTGGAAAAGTCGAGAATGTTGTTGACGACCGCAAGCAGATTGCGACTGCATTCATGCGCGGTGCGAGCAAGTTCCTGCTGTTCGTAGTCGAGCTTGGAAGCCGAGAGCAACTCGATCATCCCCATCATGCCGGTCATGGGGGTTCGAATTTCGTGGCTCATGTTCGCCAGGAATTCCGACTTGGCCAGACTGGCGGCTTCCGCGGCTTCTTTGGCGACGGCAAGTGCATTGGAGGTCGCGATCAGTTCCCGCTGCTGGGCTTCCAGGTGTGTTCTGATCTGCTCGAGTTCGATCACGCGATGCTCGAGGTCGACCTCGGTCTGCCTCAGTTTTTCTCGCGTACGCCTCGCCAATTCGGTCTCGATCGCGCTCCGAAGATCGCGTGCCATCGCGATGTCGCATGCCAGCCAGGGTGCGGAACGACCGTTGACCGTCTTTTTCCAGCTCGCGAACGAGGTGCGCAGCGACACGCGCCCGTTCAGCGGGTCCAGGGTGGCGTGACCGTCGGGATTGCCGCCCCATATTACGGTCCGAGACAATTCGGGCTTGAACCAGAGGATTGTGTCATCGGTGTTTTGACCGAGCGGCAAAAGCATTGCGCCGGCGCCCCAGGCTGCACAGTCCGCGAGTTCCGGGTGCCGCAAGCCGATATCGTCCATCGCCAGCAGCTCTCCTGCCGCATGCCTCTGAAGCAGGTTCAAGGCCTGCCTGGCCGCTTCCGGATGAGGCACCCGTCCCAGGTATCTGACCTCGCCGGCGAGAGCAACGACCGCGCCCGTGGCGGCGACCAGGTCGAGAATGTCATATTCGGCGACCACCAAAGCATCCGCTAGGTGGGCAGGTGCACCAAGCCGGTCCGCAATGGCGCGAAAGAAGCCGATCCGCTCGAGCCAGTCCGCATAGACTTCCGCTTCACCGAGGCTTCCCAGCAGCAACGATACCGCCTGCCCGATCGTGTCGGCGATGGAACGTAATTCCGGCTCGGCCACCAGCGGCGTCGCGCTGTGACACACCAGCAAGCCCCAAAGCTCACGGCCGGGGGACAGGCCGACGGTCAGGCTCGCTGCCGTTTTCATGTTGCGCATGTATTCGCGGTGGTACGGCGAAACGCTCCGCAACGTGCTGTGGGTCAGATCGAGCGGCGTCCCGTCGTCCAGCGCGGCATGGACCAGAAGCGGCACGGGCTCGTAGCTGGAATCGGCGATCGCGCCGACGCGCTGCCGTAAATATTGTCGTCGCGCCTGCGA
>CADEDX010000927.1 GCA_902826195.1 uncultured Bradyrhizobium sp.
CCTGTCGACCTCCGCTGCGCAAGCCCAGACGGCCCCCGGCTACGGAGCGCTGCAGATTTCCTGGGAGGTGCGCAACCGCTTCCGCCTGTTCCGCGAGGAGCGCGATTTCCTGCTGCATGCAGAAGCCGGGCGCAGCCGCAGCGTGCTGGCCGCGGAACAGACGCTGGCCGTGCAGAGCGACGGCCGCGGCTGGGCGCGCAACACGGTGAACCGGCTCTGCATCGACCTCGCCGGCCGCGTCAGCGAGCCCTGCACCCGCGACAACGTCAAGGAAAGCTATCTCACGCCGATCGATCATCCGGTGGTGATCCGCCTCACCGGCCCGGTCCCGGTCGGCGCCACCTGCGCCTGGACCGTCGACGACGGCGACGGCCCGCAGACCTCCAATTTCGACTGTGCCGAACCGGTCAATCTTCGCGTCCGCTACGGCCGCACCACGCTGGTCACCGCCGACGTCTCCAGCTCGGAGGGCAGCCAGCGCGTGTTCACCGAGGTCGCGGTGCGCGACATTTTCATCGCCGGGCTCGGCGACAGCGTCGCCTCCGGCGAGGGCAATCCGGACCGGCCGGTGGCGCTGGCCGACGAGGGCTTTTGCTTCCGCTCCTATCTGGGGACGGCCGCCGCGCAATATTACCGGCCGAGCCGCGCGGGCTATAAAGGCGGACGCGCCTGCGAGGCGCCGGAGCAATTATCGGTGTGGCAGCGGCACAGCGCGCTGTGGTTCAATCCGGCCTGCCACCGGTCGCTCTACAGCTATCAAACGCGCACCGCCATGGCGCTCGCCGTGCGCTATCCGCACATCGCGGTGACCTATCTGCCGCTGGCCTGCACCGGCGCCACCATCGCCGACGGGCTGTTCGGTTCGCAACGCGCGCGCGACTGCCTGCCGTCGAAATCGGGCAGCAGCGCCTGCCAGGGCACCGTCAACGGACAACTCGCCGAGCTGCGCGACGCGCTCGCTGCTGCGAAGCGTCGCCAGCCGGATCGAAAGCTCGATCTCGTGCTGCTGTCGATCGGCGCCAACGACATCTATTTCTCCGGCCTCGTCGCCGACGTGATCGTCGACAATGCCACCGAGCGGGCGCTGTTCCGGCGCTCCGGCGTGATGGCCTCAGTCGACGACGCGCGCAGCGCGATGACGCGCGACCTGCCGCAGGGATTTGCAAAGCTGCGCGAGGCGCTGAAGCCTTTGGTCGGCGACCTCGCGCGCGTGGTCTACACCTCCTACGCCAATCCCACCGTGGCCAATGGCGGTGCGCCCTGCCCCGGCGGCCGTGCCGGGTTCGACATCCATCCCTCCTTCAACGCGCAACCGCAGCGGCTCGCCGCCGTGTCGAACTTCGTCGAGCGCGAATTCCTGCCGCAGCTGCAGGCGCTGGCGCTGTGCGAAGGCGGCATCCTGTGCCGCAACCCGCGCGCCGACCGCATGACCTTCGTTGACGGCCACCAGGCCAGCTTTGCCAATCATGGTTTCTGCGCGCGCGCCGAAAACGATCCCGACTTCGACCGGCAATGTTTTTCAGTGAACGGCGACAGCTTTGATTCCGACATCGTCACCGCGGCGAGCCAGCCGATGACCTGCGGCCGCAGCGCCGGCGAATACCGCGCCTACCTGCCGCGCGCGCGCTGGATCCGCGATGCCAACGACAGCTATTTTGCGGCGATGACCTACCCGCAGGGCCTGCCGGCATCGCAGCAGCCGGCCGACATCCATGACGCGACCTGGGGCGTGCTGTCGGCGGTCTATGGCGGCGCGGTGCATCCGACCGCCGAAGGACACGCCGCGATGGCAGATGCCGCGGTGCCGGCGGCCGCCGCCGTGTTGCAGCTCGATGCCGGCGTGCCGGAAGTCAGCTCGCAACCGATGACGCCGATTCTGGGTGTGCCGGACGTGCCACGGCCGCCGGGAACGACGGGATTGA
>CADEDX010000928.1 GCA_902826195.1 uncultured Bradyrhizobium sp.
GCGCGCGCGGGCGAGGCCTTCCAGTGATCGATGTCGGCTGCGCTGTAGAGGTAGTGATTGCTGAACCATTTGATGACGGAGTGCGTGAGCAGGACGCTGGTCTCCGGCTCGCTGTGCGAGGGATGCTTCATCGCTAAGTCGGTGGCGGGATAGACCAGGACCTGGCCGGCCAGTTTGGGGCCGCCGTCGCGCGCGGCCAGCGCCACCACGGCGGCGAGATTGCCGCCGGCGCTGTCGCCACCGACCAGCAGATGTGCGGCGTCGATGCCGAGTCGTTTGGCGTTGTCCGCCACCCATTTCGTCGCGGTGATGGCGTCATCGGCGGCGGCGGGGAATTTGTGCTCTGGCGCGAGGCGATAGTCGACGGAAATCACGATCAGTTCGCCTTCATGGGCGAGCTTCTGGCAGACCACTTCATGGGTATCGAGGTCGCCGATCACCCAGCCGCCGCCGTGAAAGAACACCAGGCATGGTGCGAGGCCGTTGTTCTTGCGCAGCGTCTTCGGCGTGTAGATGCGCGCCGGGATCGTGCCGTGCGGCGCGGGGATCGACAGCGGCTCGTTCGATTCAATCGCGGGTGGCTCGGGGTTCATGACGACGCGGCCGATCCGATAATATTCGCGCGCTTCCGATGGCGGCAGGGTCTCATAGGCGGGACGGCCGGCATCCTGAAAAGCCTGGAAGATGGCGGCGGCATCGGGATCGAGAGTGACTGGCATACTGACAAATACCTCGTTGTGTGAATAAAGCTCAGGCCGCGGTGCGGCCGCCGTCGACGGTGTAGGCGGAGCCTGAAACGTAGCTCGCCTCGTCGGAGGCCAGGAACGCGACGATGGAGGCGACCTCGGACGCCCTCCCGAGCCGTCGCGCCGGAATGCGGTCGACGATCTTGTCGTTCGGCGGAGGTTCATTGCCGGGATTGCGGCCCTGCAAGATCGTGCTCAGCATGCGGCTGTCGATCAGGCCGGGGCAGACGCAATTGACGCGAACGCCGGTGCCGGTGCATTCCCAGGCAGCGCTCTTGGTCAGTCCGATCACGGCGTGCTTGCTGGCGCTGTAGACCGCGATCATCGGCGATCCCATCAGGCCCGCGATCGAGGCGGTGTTGATGATGCTGCCCTTGTTTTGTTTGAGCATCACCGGCAGCACGTGCTTCATGCCGAGAAAGACGCCAACGACGTTGACGTCGAGCACGCGCCGAAAGCTCTCCAGTGAATATTCTGGGATCGGCTTGATGTCGCCCTCGATGCCGGCGTTGTTGTAGAAGGCGTCGATGGTGCCGAACCTGTCGACGGCGGCGCGGACATATTCAGCGACCTCGTCCTCGCTGGTGACATCGGCGGCCACCGCGAGCGCTTCGGCCGAGGCGGGCAGGTCCTTGATCGCGGCCTTGAGGTCGTCCTCCCTGCGGTCGACGGCGACGATGCGGGCGCCGCGCTCGGCCAGCAGGCGGATGGTCGCGGTTCCAATGACGCCGGCGGCGCCGGTCACGACGGCAGCCCGGCCATCGAGTCGAATTCGATCGGTCATGTCAGGGTTCCTCTCGCTGCTCCGGTTGTTCCGGATTGTAGTGGTTTTCGCGGCCGGGCCGGGCAGCCAAGCGCGAAACGGAAGCAACTATTTCATCTGAAGCGGGGCGTGGCTAGATCATGGCGCCGTCCGGGCCGGGATCGAGTGGGGCAGGAAGGGGGCAGGCGGCCCTTTCCGCGCCGTATTCGGCGTGTTAACCGGTTGGGGCGCGAGCGGCGGACAAGTCTGTATGATGTCGCAAGCCCGATTCGCCTTTAAAAGCCGCGAGATGCTTCGAACCATCGTCCTGACCGGTCTTGCGGCCCTGATTGCCGCCACCACGACCTCGCTTGCGCCCCCGGCCCAGGCGCAGATCGGCAATATCTTTTCCGATCCGCCGCTGCGGCCGCC
>CADEDX010000929.1 GCA_902826195.1 uncultured Bradyrhizobium sp.
TGCATTTGTCAAAGTGCTCCTGCGCGGCGGGCAGTTCTCCTCGGAAGCCCAGCGAGAACGCCTGCGCTTGTTGGGCCTCCATCAGCAGGCTTTGATCGCTGACTTTGTTGGCGATATCGAGCAGCTGCCTGGTTGTGTCCAATGCGTTCTGCAGTTCGGCACCAACAAGATAGAATCGATAGAGTCCCTGCAGGACCGGGAAAATCTGTGGGGCAGTGCCCATTCGATTGCAGAGTGCGTGCGCACGACGGTAATTTTCGCCTACGTCGGGTGCGGCATAACTTCCGATAGCGGTCAACGGAAGGCCGCGCCCGACCAGTAGCATCAGTTCCTGTTGATCGCGCTCCGGCGTTTCTGGCATCGTCTGAAGTAATGCAAGCGCCTTGTCGTAATAATCGACCGCCTCGACGTTACCCCCACGCTCGGCAGCGCGCTTAGCCGCCGCCTGCCAGTACTTTATCGCCGGTTGAATAAGATCTGCTTGCGAGAAGTGGTAGGCCAGCACTTCGGGCTCGGTTGAAACACGGTCGGGAAACCCCTCTTCCAGCGCCTTTGCAATACGCGCATGGAGCTCCTTGCGTTGGGGTCTGAGCAAGGTGCTGTAGGCCGCGTCCTGGACCAGCGCGTGCTTGAATTTATATGACTCGTTAGGTTGGTCGGTTCGACGGTAGATCAGCTCGGCCAAAATAAGTTGGCGAAGAGTTTCCTTGAGCTGATCGACGGAAAATCGGTAGACGGCGTTGAGCAACTCAAAGGAAAACTCACGGCCAATAGCCGCACCGATCTGCACCACATCTCGTACCGGCGACAAGCGATCTAGCCGCGCCAAGAGAGACGCTTGCAGCGTGCTAGGGATCGCTTGAGCACCCGGCGACACCGTCGCGACCTCTCCTCGGCCTTTCGCGAGTTCACTCTCGATCACCGTCTTTGTCAGTTCCTCAACGAATAGCGGAACGCCGTCTGTCCGATCGAGTATCTGCTCGAATATCTCTTCACGCAGCGGCATGGACCCGGCGATGTTCTTGATCATAGCCGAAGCATGCGAACGGGGGAGTCTGTTTAGAGACAGATGAGTAACATACGGTCGGTCGGCCCACGGCGGAGAGAAGTCCGTCCGGGAAGTCATGATCAATAGAAGCTTCTGATGTTCCGCGGCATCTATGCAATGCTCGGTCAATTCCAGCGAAGTTGGATCGATCCAATGCGCGTCCTCGAAAACGATCAGCAGGGGCCGGTGCGAGGAGATTTCTCTGATGATCGACTGTAGAGCAGCGAACGTTCGTAGCTTGCGGACTTGTGGACTCAGCTCAACTTGAGGAAAGCGGCCTTCGGTCGAGATCGAGAGTAATTCGGCGATCAAAGCCAAATCGAGCGGGTCCTTGATGGAAGGCGAAAGCAGTGAACAAAGCTTGTCAAATTTCCGATCGTCGCTGTCCAAGCGCGCAATGCCCGCTACGGTCGTGAGCTGACTAATTACGGGATAGAGGCCACTGCCCTGATGCTGGGGCGAGCAGAAGTAGCGCATTCTGGCATAGGGCTGATCGAGTAGCTGCGCTTCCAACGCGGCAGCCAGACGCGACTTGCCAATGCCGGCCTGGCCAGACAGCAGCACAACCTGACCTTCGCCGCATTTAGCGCGACTCCATCGGCGGATCAGCAATTCAAGCTCTTCCTGCCGTCCAGCCAGCGGCTGATCAGATGAGTGCAGCGCTTCGAAGCGGCTTTCGACATCGCTCCTCTCGATCACCCGCCAAGCACGGAGCGGCTTGGCAAACCCCTTGAACTCGAGCAGGCCGAGATCGTCATATTCGAACAGGCGCCCTGTCAGACGATGTGTGCGGTCATCGATCACGATGGTATTTGGTTCGGCAATTGCCTGCAACCGAGCCGCCAGGTTGGGCGTTTCGCCTACGATGGG
>CADEDX010000930.1 GCA_902826195.1 uncultured Bradyrhizobium sp.
GATGCGCGTTTAGACATGTTCCAGGACAACGGCGTCCCCCGGGGATTCGCGCATCGGTGCGGCCCCTTTAGCCAACTTTTTTGGGGGGGCACGAGCTTCAGCTCGTGACGAAGCATGCCTGTGTCGCGACGCGCATTATTGTCGGCCTTTTTTCCTTCGGCGCCCGCCGATGGCGCGGCCGATTCGAGCGCCTGTGAACCCCCGAAGCCAAGGCTGGTGGCGACCCTCTCCACCGCGAATATCTGCGTTGAAAGACAGGGGGTGAGCTGCCGGCGCTGTGCGGAAGTCTGCGACCACGCTGCCGTTCGAATCCCCGCCCGGGAACGCAAGGGAGCGATCATCGATGCCGCAGCCTGCACGGGCTGTGGCGACTGTGTCCCGGTCTGCCCCGTCGAGGCGATTGCGATGCTGCCTCGCGAGCGGGTCGAGCTCGCATCCGAAGTCGCGAGGCTGGTGGCCGGTCATGGCTAATTCTCAGAACATCTGCGGCGTTGCCGTGTATCTCGCGCCGGGGGCCGGCGCCGATCTCACTGCCAGGATCATGGCGCTGCCAGGCGTCGAACTGCACGCGGCCTCCGGCGACCACCGGCTGGCGGCGACCATCGTCGACACGCCGACAAGCATGGCGATCGATCAGATCGCGGCCATTCATCGCCTGCCCGGCGTCGTTGCCGCCTCGCTGATCTTCCATGCGGTCGATGAATCCGACGGCGGGGATGAGCCCTGTCACGACAATAGCTGCGAAGAAAATGCGGCGTGCTGTTCAGACGCCGGCCGGATTGGCCGCGCTGGCGTGCCGACCCGGCAATCAGAGATTCGTTGAGCGGAGAGCGAACGATGGACGAACAATTGGCCGATGCCAAAGAAGTACAGACCACGCGCCGCGCGGCGCTGAAGGCCGCGGCCGCGGTCGCCGCCGCTTCGACGATCGGGGTCGCGCTGCCGGACGCGGCGCTGGCGCAGGTCGGCAAGACCGACGGCATCAAGTGGGACAAGGGCGTCTGCCGGTTCTGCGGCACCGGCTGCGGCGTCATCGTCGGCACCAAGAACGGCAAGGTGGTCGCGACCCAGGGCGACCCCGATGCGCCGGTCAACCGCGGCCTCAACTGCATCAAGGGCTATTTCCTGTCGAAGATCATGTATGGCGAGGACCGGCTGACCCAGCCGCTGCTGCGCATGAAGAACGGCAAGTTCGACAAGAACGGCGAGTTCGCGCCGGTTTCCTGGGACGACGCCTTCAAGATCATGGCCGAGAAGTGGAAGGCCGCCTTGAAGGCGAGCGGTCCTTCGGCGGTCGGCATGTTCGGCTCCGGCCAGTGGACGATCTGGGAAGGGTATGCCGCCGCCAAGCTCCTCAAGGCGGGGTTCCGGACCAACAATCTCGATCCGAACGCGCGCCATTGCATGGCCTCGGCCGTCGCCGGCTTCATGCGTACCTTCGGCATCGACGAGCCGATGGGCTGCTACGACGATATCGAGCAAGCCGACGCCTTTGTGCTCTGGGGCGCGAACATGGCGGAGATGCATCCGATCCTGTGGTCGCGTCTGACAGACCGTCGCCTGACGCATGAGGGCTGCGAGGTGCACGTATTGTCGACCTTCGAGCACCGCTCGTTCGAGCTGGCCGATAACGCGATGGTTTTCACGCCGCAGGGCGACCTTGCGATTCTCAACTATATCCAGAACTACATCGTCAACTCGGGCGCGATGAACAAGGATTTCGTCGAAAAGCATATCGAGTTCGCCTCGACCGTCACTGACATCGGCTACGGGCTGCGTCCGACGCATGCGCTCGAGGCGAAGGCGGTGAACGCCTCGCACAAGACCGGCAAGGACGGCGCGCTGGATCCGGCCGGAATGAAGGACAAGATCGGCCTCGACGAATACAGGAAGTTGCTCGAGCCCTATACGCTCGA
>CADEDX010000931.1 GCA_902826195.1 uncultured Bradyrhizobium sp.
CGACATGCGAGGAGATGCAGGGGTTCGGTCGCATCGGAACCGGCAGATGGCCGCTCGACAATCTGTGGCTTGGCGTCTCTGCCGAGCGCCAGAAGGAGGCCGACGAGCGCATTCCCAACCTTCTCGCCACGCCCGCCGCCGTGAGGTTCGTTTCAGCCGAGCCGCTGCTGGGGGCTATCGACTTTACGACCATCACGCATCCTCACTCAATCGGCGGAACTATGCGGACAAATGCGCTGACCGGACGCATCCGTGACCTCGGTGACCGCGAGCCGGCGCAGCAAGAAAAGGCACGACTTAGCTGGGCAATCGTCGGCGGTGAAAGCGGCCCTGGCGCACGCGAGTTCAAGCTGCAGTGGGCTCGTGACATTGTCCGCCAATGCAAGCAGGCCGGAGTTGCCGTGTTCGTGAAGCAGTTTGGCGCCAACGCCTCGGACAAGCATGCAGGGATTGAGCTTCCCGTCGGTCTACGCGACCGCAAAGGCGGCGACATGGCCGAATGGCCTACCGAGTTGTGCGTCAGGGAGATGCCACAAGGTTCCTTCGCATGAGTGCCTACCAGGATCTTCGCAAGGCCATAGAGAAGGAGGTGTCCCCACACCATGGGGTAACCCTTTCATGGAGAACGAGCCCGCGCTGCGGGGAGGCCATCATCACAAGGAATGGCTTGGAACGTCGGGTCGTATTTCCACGATCGCCCACCCGCTACGACAAGGCCAATACCATTGGCAGGATCAGGCGCTCTCTGCGCCATGTAGGCGTCGATTTGGCGCCGCCAGTCGTTAGGTCTGTTGTCGATCAAAAAAAGAAGCGGCCAACTCAGGCTGACCGCATAGCCGGGCTTGAATCTCGACTCAACGACGCACTAGCTAGGATTGAAGTGCTTGAACGTGAAATTCGTTCGGGCGTCCCTCATTATCCACGCGCGCTGACCGGCGCGCGGTTCACATAGTATTTCTCGTCGGCCTTCACCTTGGTGTCGCCGGGGTGCGTCCATGCCCTGGCAAAGCCAATCCCCCACAACGCCTCTTGTTGTTCGGCAGTTAGTGCCTTGCATCGCAGCAACTCGATTGAGCCGTCATAGGCGTCGTGCTCCCAATCCTCGTACTCAATCCCGGCTGCAATGAGTGCCGTGTCAATCTCGTCCTCCAGTAGCGCTGCCGCGTGATGGGCGTTGAAAAACCGCGTCGCCAAGTCCAGCACCCGCCTCTCCCTATCTGATCCATCCGTTTCGCACAGTGCTGCCGCCCGCCGCGGAGCATGACGGTTGATACGGCTATCGTCTCCTCGCGGCTGATGCCTTCGGCATCGGCTTCGGGGCGCAGTTCTCGCGCAATGTGCAGTCGCAAAGCCCAACTGGCTAGCCGACCCCATAGCCACACGACCAACCCTCCCCTTCTGATCACCATGCCGTCTCAACATTGACGCCGACGTGACCCCTTTCGATCAGGCCAAGCGTCACGTAGCGCCGCAATTCATCCGACCCCGGCGCGGCTTCCTCAATCAGCACCGACCAGCCATCAACCGTATCGTCTGTCCCGGCGTATAGCTCGACGTCTCGCCTCACACACACGACCTTGAGATCGGCCCAATTCACAGCGCCGCCGATGCGCTTACCATTCGAGGCGTGGTGATTGCGCTTCACCTCGTCAAGGGCGTCGGTCGCGTCCGACATCAGCTTCTTCAGTTCGTCGATCACGCCTTGCCCTCCTCATCCACGCAGCGGGTTTAGATCGACGATGTGCTGCACCATTCGCTCCTATGATTCACTTGCCACCAAGTCGCGTGTCGAGCACGAACGCGACAGCATCGTCGAGCTTCTGCTGATCGGTACGAGTGTCAGCGTCGATGCGCTCGACGGCCGCCTTGGCTTCGGCCGCGAGGTCGTTATCACACGCCACGCACAGCGGC
>CADEDX010000932.1 GCA_902826195.1 uncultured Bradyrhizobium sp.
GGAGCCACGGGCGGCGATCGGCGATTTCACAGCCGACGACCACCTGACCTTCTATTCCTCGACGCAAGGCGGCTTCAACCACAAGGCCATTCTGGCGGCGATGATCTTTAACATCCCGCAGGAGAAAGTCCGCATCGTCACGCCCGATGTCGGCGGCGGTTTCGGCATGAAGAGCTTCCTGTTCCCCGAGCAGGTGCTGGTCTGCTACGCCTCGCGCAAGCTCCGCAAGCCGGTGAAATGGACCGGCGATCGCAGCGAATCCTTCCTTTCCGACACGATGGGCCGCGACAACGTCACGACGGCCGAACTGGCGCTGGACAAGGACAACCGCTTCCTGGCGCTGCGTGTGAAGACCATCGCCAACATGGGCGCCTATCTGTCGAACTTCGCGCCGATCATCCCGACCATGGCGCCGTTGGGTGTGTTAGGCGGGGTCTACGATTTCCCGCTAAAGAGCCTCACCGTTGAAGGCGTCTATACCCATACCGTGCCGGTCGACGCCTATCGCGGCGCCGGCCGTCCGGAGGTCTGCTACATCATCGAGCGCCTGGTCGAGCGGGCGGCGCGTGAATTGAAGCTGAACGCCGCTGAATTGCGGCGGAAGAACTTCATCCGTCCCGACCAGTTCCCCTACGATAACGGCGTCGGCCAGAAATACGATTCCGGCGAGTTCGCCCGCTGCATGGACGATTCGATGCAGATGGCCGATTGGTCGGGTTTCGAGAGCCGTCGCAAGGAAGCGGCCGGCCGCGGCAAGCTGCGGGGTATCGGCATGTCCTATTACGTCGAGATCACGCCGGGCAATCCCCAGGAAATCGCCAAAATCGATTTCGAGGCGGACGATACCGTTTCGATCTGGGTCGGCACGCAATCGAACGGGGAGGGCCACGACCACACCTTCGCGCAAATTGTGGCCGAACGCCTGGGGCTGCCCTTCGACAAGATCAATATCCGCTATGGCGACACCGACAAGCTGAAGCAGGGCGGTGGCACCGGCGGCTCGCGCTCGCTCTACATGGCCGGCAATGCCATTGCGCTGGCTTCGGACGCGCTGATCAAGCGCGGCAAGGAAATCGCCTCGCACAGCCTGGAAGCGGCGGCGGCCGATATCGAGTTCAGCGACGGCAGCTTCCGTATCGCCGGCACCGATCGCAGGATCATGCTGCTGGATCTGGCGCGCGCCATCCGCGACGGCAGCCTGAAACTGCCGCCGGAACTGGCCGAGAAGGGATTGAACGAGGAAAGCGTGTTCACGCGCGCTGCCCCGACATTCCCCAATGGCTGTCATATCTGCGAAGTCGAGATCGATCCCGATACCGGCATCTGTCAGGTGGCGCGGTACTCGGTTTGCGACGATTTCGGCAAAGTGGTCAATCCGATGATCGTCAACGGCCAGGTCCATGGCGGCATCGTCCAGGGTCTGGGCCAGGCGCTGCTGGAGAACGCGGTGTATGACCCGGAAAGCGGCCAGCTCCTGGCCGGCTCGTTCATGGACTACGCCATGCCGCGGGCCGACGACATGCCGTCGTTCAACCTGAAGATGAACGAAATTCCCTGCCGCACCAATGCGCTGGGTGTGAAGGGCTGCGGCGAGGCGGGCACGGTGGGCGCGCTGGCGGCGGTGATGAACGCCATTGTCGACGCGCTGGCGCCGCTGGGCATCACGCATATGGACATGCCGGCCACGCCGCAGAAAGTATGGGCGGCACTCCAGGCCACGAGGAGGAATTGACGGATGCCCGCCCCCGCTCGCTGGTTCGAGGATTACATCGAGGGGATGGTCGAGGAATTCGGCGACCGGCTGGTTACCGAAGCCGAGATCCTCGCTTATGCACGGGAGTTCGACCCGCAGCCCTTTCACATCGACCCCGAGGCCGCCAAGGCTTCGATCTATGGCGGGCTGATCGCC
>CADEDX010000933.1 GCA_902826195.1 uncultured Bradyrhizobium sp.
GTCACGCAGCAGATAGCCGCTTTCCATGCGGTTGGTGACGCCGCGGAACACGGTCGAGATAACGTCCCGCCGATCGCGCCCGCCGTTGGTTCCGCGCAAGGATCGCAGGTAGGCGAATAGGCCCGGTCCCTCGCTGCCGTCTGGCAAGGTCGTCTTTTCGGCGGTGATAAAGGTCAGCAGGTCCGGCCCGGTGATGCCGTCCTTGTCCGCCGCCCAATCCCGCCAGCGGTATGGCGGCTCGATTGCGTGGTCGAAATCGCTGCCCGCCAGTTCCGCCTCGTCGGCGTGCATCCGTTAAAGGTCATCGAGGAACTTGAGGAACATGATCCAGGTGAGCACCGGCAGGCGATCAAGATCGCCGTTCAGACCCTTGTCCTTGCGCATGATCTTGCGCGCGGACTTGACGATGGAATCGAGGCGCTGGGCTGTAGTCTGGGGGGCAGTCTTTTTCGGGGCGCGGGCCATGGTTGTCCTTATCGATTATCAGGCCGCATAGAGTGCTTCGGTCAGTTCCGCCACCGCCTCGCGCATGGCCTGGGGGCCGCCGAACAGGCGCGCGATTTCACTGGGGTTGCCGAAGTCCGAGATGGGCTGGACCTTGAGCGCCTGCGGCAATGACAACTGGTCAGGCCCGGTCGCGGCATACTTTTCGAGCAGTGCATCAATCACCGCTCGGGCCTGATCGCCATAGCGCTGGAACAGATCGGGCGCCTTGGCGCGAAGCCGCTGGGCGCGTTCCGACCGCGTGGTTAGCGGCGCATTCCAGGCGAGGTGGCAAAGCAGGTCGAACGGATCATCTTCGGGCCTGCCTGCATCCACCTGAAGCGCGGCCAGATCGATCCCGCGTTCCGCCAGGGCATCGATGATCGCGCTTCGCTTATCCTGAATGGCCCATTCGGCGCGGAAGGCGGCAGGTGTTGGGAACAGCGTCCGCACCTTCTCCCCGGTCCAGTCGGTAAGCTTGCGGCAGGTCAGGCGCTTTCCATCGGAATCCAGATCATAGACGAGATGCGCGACGACCTCGACTTCGCCGCCATCGACATACAGCTTGCGCGGAAGGGTGTCGGGTTCGTCCGGCGGGAGCGTTGTAGGACTGCCTTCACCGGTCGGTTCTGTCGGCTCGACGGCCTGTTCCCCGTCCGTTGCAACGACTTCGCCCTCGGCATCGATCTCTGTCGTAATCTCGGTTGCCGGTTCACCGTCAAAGGACGGGTCCGCGAACTTCTCGGTCGCGGTCCCGGTGTAGTCGAGGATGCTGAACCAAAGCTTCCCATAGTCCTCGCGCAGCCGCGTTCCGCGCCCGATGATCTGCTTGAACTCCGCCATCGAACCAACGACACGCGCCAGCGCCACGTTCTTGCAGGTCGGGGCATCAACGCCAGTGGTCAGAAGCTGCGAGGTGGTGAGAATGACCGGCGTTTCGGATTCCAGATCCTGAAACGTGCTGAGCTTGCTTTTGCCAATATCGCCCTCGTCTGATGTGACGCGGGTAACGTAGTCGGGATACTTCGCGACCATGTCCGAATTCAGATTGATCAGCGCCTGTCGCATTTCGCTGGCGTGATCCTGGTCCACGCAGAAGACGATGGTCTTGGCGAAGCGGTCAGTGTTTTTGAGGAAGTCAGTCAGGTGGCGAGCGATGGCCTCGGTCCGAGATCGGAGCGCGACGATCCGCTCGAAGTCCTTCGTCTGGTATTCCTCGTCCGGGATTTCCCGCCCATAACGGTCCAACTCGCCCGCCGAGGGACGCCAGCCGACCGCGTCGAGATCGGTGACAATGCGATGCACACGGTAGGGCGCAAGGAAGCCGTCTTCGATCCCCTGCGCGAGCGAGTAGGTGTAAAGCGGCTTCTGGAAATAGGCATATGTGTCGCGGCTCTCTTCCCGCAGTGGCGTGGCCGTCAT
>CADEDX010000934.1 GCA_902826195.1 uncultured Bradyrhizobium sp.
CATGAAACTGAGCAGGACCATCCGCCGCAACTGCCAGCGTCGTCGCACCAGCGACGATGGGTTGCGCCGTGTCCGACGACTACGCTGATCGCTTAAGTTTCAGCCAGGTTTTCGAGAAGGCCGCACCCTCAAAGTGCGGCCTTCTTGCGTTTCGGCCTGCCCTTTTCACCCCAGCACCACCAGAGGAGATCGACATGACTGACACTACCCATCCGTTCAATGCGCTGATGGAGATCACGGCTCGCCCGCCGGTGGTGTTCGTGCGCGGCGCCGGATCCTACCTTTGGGACGATACGCGAAAGCGCTATCTCGATTTCGTGCAGGGCTGGGCCGTCAATGCGCTCGGCCATTCGCCGCCGGTAGTCGCCGAAGCACTTGCCGCGCAGTCGAAACTGCTGCTGACGCCGAGCCCCGCGTTCTACAACGGCCCCAGCCTGAAGCTCGCAAAAGCGCTGGTCGATAACAGCTGCTTCGACCAGGTATTCTTCGCCAATTCCGGCGCGGAAGCCAACGAAGGCGCCATCAAGCTCGCGCGGAAATATGGCGCGAAAATTAAGAATGGCGCGTTCGAGATCATCACCTTCGAAGGCGGCTTTCACGGCCGCACGCTCGCCACCATGTCGGCGTCGGGCAAGAAGGCATTCGAGCCGCTGTTCGAGCCGAAAGTCTCCGGCTTCAAGAAGGCCAGACTGAACGATCTGGACTCGGTCAAGGCGCTGATCTCGGACGATACGGTTGCGGTGATGCTCGAGCCGATCCAGGGCGAAGCCGGCGTCTGGCCCGCGACCGATCAGTTCCTGCAAGAGCTGCGCGCGCTGACGAAGGAGCACGGCCTGCTATTGATTGTCGATGAGATCCAGACCGGCATGGGCCGCACCGGAAAGCTGTTCCACTACGAGCACGCCGGCATCGCCCCCGACATCATGACGCTCGGCAAGGGCATCGGCGGCGGCGTGCCGCTGGCTGCCCTGCTCGCGACCAAAAAGGCATCGTGCTTCGAGCATGGCGACCAGGGCGGCACTTTTGGTGGCAATCCACTGATGTGCGCGGTGGGTCTCGCAGTGCTCGAGGAAATTGCGAAGCCGGAATTTCTGAAGTCGGTTGCCGACACCGGCCTGTTTCTGGAAAGCGAGTTACAGAAACTGTCGGCGCGGCATGGCCTCGGCGAGGTGCGCGGACGCGGGCTGTTGCTGGCGCTCGATCTCAAACTGCCGATCGGCGCCGCGATCGTGGCCGAGGCGCTGGCGGACGGCGTGCTGATCAACTCGCCGCAGCCCGATGCGCTCCGCTTCATGCCGGCGCTCAACGTCACGCGCGAGGAGATCTCGCTCATGATCGACTGCCTCGACGCGATCCTGGTCAAGGCGGGTGCGGCGAGACGGGTGGCGTAGCCCCTCCGTCGTCATTCCGGGATGCGCCGACAGGCGCAGGCCCGGAATCCAACTAACCACAAAGCCTGTCACACGATGGATTCCGGGCTCACGCTGCGCGTGCCCCGGAATGACGAAAGTGGCATCGGCTGCGTCATCGCAGCCTTCCCGCGCATACAACCGAGCGATGGACGTGACCAGACCTGAGCCAGAGATCAGACTACTCACATGCGCCGGTGTCGTGGCCTACAGGGATATCCGCCTTGAGGGACTACGCTGTCATCCGGAAGCATTCGCCTCGGCATTCGAGGATGAGCGGGACAGCCCGCCGGATCGCTTCAAGGCGTTGATCACGCAGTCGCGGATTTTGGGCGCACTCCTCGAGCAAAGGCTGGTCGGCGTCGTCGGCCTGCGCGCGCAAGCCGAATTCAAGCTGCGCCACAAGGCGATGATCTGGGGCATGTATGTGCGGCAGGAAGCCCGCCAGTACGGCATCGGCGAACGCCTGATCGATGCCGCCGTGGCGCACGCG
>CADEDX010000935.1 GCA_902826195.1 uncultured Bradyrhizobium sp.
GCTTGCAGGATCTGGCGCAGCTCTATGCGGGGCTGGCGCGGCTCGGCGCCGCAAAGCCGTTGCGCGAAATCATGCTGGCATCGGACGATCGCGAGCCGATGCGGCTGATGGATCAGGCCGCCGCCTGGCAGGTCGGCAACGTATTGCTCGGCACGCCGCCGCCGGAAAACGGCGTGCAAAACAAGATCGCGTTCAAGACCGGCACCAGCTGCGGCTATCGCGACGCGTGGTCGATCGGTTTCGACGGCCGCGTCACGATCGGTGTCTGGGTCGGGCGTCCCGATGGCGCGCCGGTGCCGGGCCTGGTCGGCCGCACCGCGGCGGCGCCGATCCTGTTCGATGCCTTCGCGCGGACCGGAAAGATCCCGACGGCGCTGCCAAAGGCGCCGAAGGGCGTGCTGATCGCGGGCAATGCCAAGCTGCCGTTGCCGCTCAAGCGGTTTCGGCCCGTCGGTGAATTGATCCGCGTCGGCAGCGATCAGATGCCGCGCATCCAGTTTCCGCTGAACGGTTCACGGATCGACATCGACCGTTCCGGAAACGGGCAGGCCGCGCCGATGCCGGTGAAGGTCGCCGGCGGCGTGCTGCCGCTGACCGTCATGCTGAACGGAACTTCCGTGGGCGAGATCGACAGCCGGCGCCAGCGGCTGGTCGACCCGCCGGGGCCGGGTTTTGCCCGCCTGACCGTGATCGATGCGACCGGTGCGGCCGATACCGTTGTGATCCGGGTACAGTAGGAAAAAAGCGACCGCGGGCAGTGGGATAAGGCGGAATTGTGGTGTTGTTTGCAGTGCGGTTTCAGCGTATGCGAGCAAGATGGTTGAAACCCTACAACCCCCACGCTTTGGAGCAGGCCAACAGCCTGTAAAACCTGCGCATTCCGGCCGCAGGCTGGCGATGGCGTTCGACTTCGCGACCGCCAATCATTTTCGCGCCATCGTGTTCCTGGTGCTCTGCGGCGTCGTTTTGTTCCTGCCCGGCTTCTTCAATATTCCGGCGATCGACCGCGACGAGGCGCGGTTTGCGCAGGCCACCAAACAGATGGTCGAGAGCGGCGATTTCGTCGACATCCGCTTCCAGGACGACGTTCGCTACAAGAAGCCGGTCGGCATCTATTGGATGCAGGCCGCCGTCGTGGAGATCGCTTCGTCACTCGGCCTGCCGCGGGCGCAACTGCGGATTTGGCTCTACCGGATTCCCTCCCTGATCGGCGCCATCGGCGCCGTGCTGCTGACCTATTGGACGGCGCTCGCCTTCGTTACCCGGCAAGGGGCAGCCCTTGCGGCGCTGATGATGGGCAGTTCCGTGCTCCTTGGCGCCGAAGCACGGCTCGCCAAGACCGACGCGATGCTGCTCTTGACCGTTGTCGCCGCGATGGGGGCGATGGCGCGGGTCTATCTGTCCTGGCAGCGCGGCGAGGATCCCTTGCGTCCGTCGTGGACGGCGCCTGCGGTGTTCTGGACCGCGCTCGCCGGCGGCATCCTGCTCAAGGGCCCGTTGATCCTGATGTTCGTCGGCCTGACCGTCGTGGCGCTCGCGATCCTCGACCGCTCGGCGGCGTGGCTGTGGCGGCTGCGCCCGGTCTGGGGCCTGATGTGGACGCTGGTGCTGGTGCTGCCGTGGTTCGTCGCGATCTTCTGGCGGGCGGGCGAGGCGTTCTTCTCCAATTCGCTCGGCGGCGACATGCTGAGCAAGATCGGCGCGCAGGAATCCCATGGCGCGCCGCCCGGCCTCTATCTGCTGCTGTTCTGGGTCACGTTCTGGCCCGGCGCGGGGCTGGCCGGAATGGCGGCGCCGGCGGTGTGGCGCGCGCGGCGCGAGCCCGGTGCGCAATATCTGCTGGCGTGGCTGATCCCGTCCTGGATCGTGTTCGAAGCGGTGCTGACCAAGCTGCCGCATT
>CADEDX010000936.1 GCA_902826195.1 uncultured Bradyrhizobium sp.
TGCCGTTTGTTTCGCCGCCCAATAGGTGATGCCGAGGGTAAGGCCGACAAAGGCGACAAACATGCCGATGGCAGTCCAATTGATGGCCTGCTTGGTGCCGCCGTCGATGGCTCCAGCCGCAAGCGCGAGAGTTGGTAGGCCAACCAAAAACGCCGTCGTCAGCACGTAGGAAAGCTTTTTCATAACGGCTACCTTTCGACGATTCGACGGATCAGAGCGTCATATTGGGAATTGGCCTTGCTGACATAGATGCCGGTGAGCACGAACGCCGACACGATCACAAAGAGACCGATTGGAATGCCGATGGTCGTCACGCCATCCCCGAATCGCATGCCGAGGAATTTGGGTGCATAGGCGACCAGCAGGATGAAGCCAAAGTAGATGACCAGCATGATCAACGACAGCGTCCACCCGAGGGAGGAGCGTCGCCGCACCAGCTCTTGATAGCTGGGGTCTTGCTGGATCGCTTCGTGACTTCTTGCTTCCATCTTGGTTCTCCCGAATTGGCAGACAAAGACTCCGGCAACACGCTCGCGTAAAGAAGCAAAGAAACAGGATAAACACCGCTAATGGTGTGTTCCGCGGCCGGCAGTTGACGGAACCGCCTCAACGACGAAAAGCGTAGTTTCGGTTGGCCCCTGGCAACCCATAGTTAAAGTTCAGACGGGACCGTTGATGTGGATCAAATCGGGCTTCGATAAATTCAGGTTGGAAAAGCGATCAGGATTAGTGAAGGTTGGGGCGTGAGTTTAAGCTCGCGGGTGCCGAAAAAGCTGTCCCGTATTTGCTGGCGGTTGCAGCAATCATCGCGCTGGCCTGCTTCGTGCTCGCCTCGCCTCTGTAAGCGAAGAGCCGACCGGTTAAGCCGCCCCGCTGCCTTGTGCGCGATGTCGCCATACGCGCGCAATTGATTGGCCCAGGGAAAAGCGACTTTTTCCTGCAGCAGAAGGCTGCAGGCTTCAAGATGTGGTCGAAACCTTTGATGCCGCTACGCGCGTGCTTGGATCAAAGAATGGTGGCCGCAGTCGTTCAAACTGGTTGCAGCCATTTCTTTGCAAGTCGTCTCCGGGGGAAATCTAGCGCAATAGGCGAATAAAGACATTTAGCTGGTTACGCATCCGAGCGGCGACAATCATGTCAGCAACTCCAGTCAACCCTGAAGGAAATTCCACGCAGCCGCATCTACCTTCACTTGATAAACTTCATCTGGCCTTCTCACATCACTAACTTTATTTGCGAAGGAAACTAAGTCGTGTCACGTTTATGTTGCAGATAACGGTGGGCGACGCGATTGTTTGGTTTTGATGGCCCGAGCAACCCTGTGCAAGCCTTTGCTAAAGAACGAACGCTCAATAGAATCTTGCGATCTACCTGCAACGGATCTGACAGCCAGTTCAATCGAGTTTTATCGCGCTGTTTCGCGCGCCGCGAAATGCAAAAATTGTCGCGAGGGCTCGGCCGTCAACCGGCGAAGTGATCGGAATGCTGTAGAACGAGCAGCCAACAAAATATCGCGACCTACCCAAGATTCTTTCGCAGGTGGGCGGTGGTTGACGTTTATGCGGTCTAGATGGAATTTGATACTTTAGGGATTGCCTCCCGGAGCGGGCGCGACAAACCCCGCGGGATCTCGCTAAAAAATGGAAGTCAAGCAGCTCAGGCCACGCGTCGCGCCGCCACCGCTTGCTATTTCTGTCCGGCGCGCCATCGAAGAAAGTCGTTGTACGCCTTCGATGTGTCCTGTTGTGAAACTGGCCCACCACCTTTTTTCTGGACCAGGAAGGCGCGGAACTCTTCGGCCGTCGGGGTGGTCGGACCCGGTTGCGCCACTGCCGCCGCCGGCTGGGCTTTGTCGATCCAGTCCTGAGCGGGCTTGAAACGTTCCAGCC
>CADEDX010000937.1 GCA_902826195.1 uncultured Bradyrhizobium sp.
GAGGGCCTCGATTGTCGCTTCCAGATCCGCGTATTGGCTGTCGGTTTCGACATACGCCCGGCCGCGTCCGCCGAAGTCATTCTCGACAATATAGACCGTCTGATCGGCCCAATCCGGCACGATCGAGGGCGTCCAGCCGGATGTATGCATCCTGATACTCCCGCAACAAACTAACCCGACAGAAAGATCAAATAGGACGGTTGCGATTTGGTTCCTGACAGCGCAGGAACGAAGCCCGTTGCTTCCCATTATCGAAGCGGCGGCGGGCTGGAGGCGCGATATACCAGCGGTATCTGGAGCTGGGCTCGCGCAGAAGGAGATTGACGTGGCCGCGCTCCGCCCCACATTCCCCGCGCCAGCGAGCGCACGGTCCTGCAAAAATTGACTGCTAACCCGCGGCATGACACGGCATCAGCTTTACCCTGCCGGTCGTGTCCTGATCGCAAGCATGGTGGCGAAGGGCTGGATCGAACTACAGTCGGACGCGCACCTATTGCAGGACACCGCTGGACGAAGCGGCGATGAAAATCATCCTGATAAAATAAGAGACTTTCAATCCCGCTCGCCTGGCCACATCTCGGACGGCGGGGCGCCAGCGGTGATCTTGCTCGGCCGCAGGGCGATCAGTTGGCTGCGCTTGAAGGCGTACCGTCTCACCGCGGAGCAATCCTTGCAGCGCATGTAGCGCTCGAGCTCGTGCACAGGCGTCGTCTTGGGTCGGCGGACGATGTCGAGAGCGACCGTCTGATGGGTGCTGCAGCCCAGGCACTTGACCTCGAGATAGGCGTAGCCGGCGTTGAGCGCGTCGCCGATCGCCGGCGACGGCGGCGCCGGCCCGCGGAAGCCGAGCATGCGTGCGTTCCAAGCCTCGCACGCTAGGCGATCGGCATCCTTACGGGCTGCGGCCGCTTGTTCCGCCTTCGCCTTTACCGATGCGCTGAAGAGATACTCGCGGGACTTGGTCGTCATTTGCCCAAGTTTGCCCGCGGCGGCACATACGGGCAATCGCTACCGCTTGAGCAGTAGACCGCCGGGGCCACTACTGAGCGGTCAAGAGGCTTAGCACTAAAGCTCATTGTGCCGCGATGCGGCGGCGCTGCCTCGGTCGGAACCTCGCCGTCGTCGATGGCGCAGGCAAATTCCAAACACCGCTGTTACCTTTATGCCGAGCGCCCGCTGCCGATTTGCGCCGAACTCGCAAGATGAACGCTGAACAAGATCAGCATCTCCTCCGCGATCTCTTCGTCGATCAGGCGGAGATCCATATTAGGCGGCCGGCCAGCGAACCCCGGCATCGACTGCGCATCGCCGTCAAGGTCGACAAACGGCATAGACCAATCTCCGAAGAGCCGGCCGGGAAGTCGGCAATCCAGGAGTTCGATGCCGGTATGCCGCCGGTCGCGCTCGATCCTCCCGAAAAGCGCGTCGACATCCTCCTGTTCACCCTCGATTAGCTCGAGGAAGCGACGGCAACCATAGAATAGGATCCCGCTGATACCGACCTTGGCATTGTGCGCTCTGAAATCGACCAACATCGATCGCAGTTCCAGTGCATGGACGAGGTGCTCGCTCGAGCTCGGCTAGAGCAAATAAGTTGATAAACCTCTGGGCATCAACTCGAACTAGGAACGCCGCCATCGTAGTAACCGGCTGGGCAAGCCGGTCCGGCCGCCGAAGCCGGCTGGGCTCAAGGTCCGACAAGGTATGAGGAGGCGGCCTGGCAACTGATCCGGCACGGCGATAGCCGCGCCGAGCCGCTTGCTTGCCGCCGGTCCGTCACCCTATTGTACCATTGTTTCTAAACTCCAAGGAGAGCGTAACGTGGCGATTGGTACCGTGAAGTGGTTCAATCCGACCAAGGGATACGGGTTCATTCAGCCGGACA
>CADEDX010000938.1 GCA_902826195.1 uncultured Bradyrhizobium sp.
ACCGCCTTATCAGCTCCTTGCCCAATATCTATTCCTCAGTTCAAGCAAAATCCGCACAGCTCGATTGAGACCATCAAGGTATCGAGCATCGGCATTAGATTCTCGTCGCGCAGGTAAACTCTCCGCGTGGTCGGAATCTTGATGCCGTCGACGCTTACTAAATCCGAGATATATTGGGCAGCCGGAAAGTTCCCGGCGATTTCCACGTTGTAGTCGTGCCGGCGAATGAGCATGTCGGGGCCGAAATAGAAATCCTGCTCGGTGCTGTGGCTTGCGATCGCGGCAGGGAAGGTCGCTCGAAGTCTGCGCCAGATCTCCGTACCTTCATGCCAAGGTTCGATTTCCCTGAGCTGAAATCCGTCCATTGCAAGCAGGAAGGGCGTGGTCAGGCAGGTCCAGAGAGCGTAGCCCTTGAAATAGGCGCGATGCAGGGGATCCCAATGCGTGCGCATATCATGCTGCGCAAACGACGCGCGCGGACTATTTCGCTCCGCGATGACACGCTCGTCTTCGGCGACAATAGCGATCCGCCCGGGCGTGAAGTCCGAGCGCTGGCCTGGCTTTTCGAATGGCGCGACGGATGCCCACTCGCGATGCAGATCAATCCGCATCGTTCGCGGCGTTTGATCCTGCTCGATTTCCTTCAGCGCCCACAAATCTCCGCCGCACTTGATCGTGGCCGAGAGCTGTTTGTGCGCCTTCCACCGGCGCAGGCCGCCATGGGCCTCAATCGCATCTGACAACAATGAAATCATCCGGCGGTTACCTTTTCCATGGGGAGCCTCAGCCCCACTGACGTAACTCCAAACACCGGCGTCCGCCCGTTAAACGTTGTTATGCGCCGTTGCTTTGCCGACCAGATCCGTAGAAACCCGGAAGGGGGCGGCAACTTTATCCGCCTGTACGCTCTCCACCGAGAGTTTGTGCGTAGGTCCTGCCGTACGGAAAAAAGCGCTCTTTTCGGCCCTGCTGCCCTGCTGCCTTGAGCTCGGGTTTCGTAATGTCCCAGTCCGGCCGGCATCTCATGGTGACGGCACGCAGGTCCAGCCGCAATTCCTCGACGGTAGGGCGCCCGAAGAACCAGTAGCCATTGTAGATCTTGTAAATGACGAGGCCCGGCTCCAACACAATCACATGCGGGATCATCGGGTTATGCTCGGGATCGGTGTATTCGGCGATGTCCAGATCTTTCTGAACAATGCGTCGGGGATCGGAGAGAAAGGTCCAGTGCGCACCCACGCCGCTCCGGTATTCGTTCGTCTGGATGATGCTGTCGGTGGTGATCGTGACCAACCGGCAATAGCCGACCTCCATCTCACGGTGGAGTTCGAGCAGACCTTCGGCCTGCCGGCGGTCCTTGGGACAAAAGCCGCCGCGGCCAAGCACGACCACCATCGGATCCTGCTCCTGCAACTCGGAGAGCCTGCGGTGCTTTCCGGTGTGGTCGCTAAGCTCGTAGTCGGGGAAGACAGCGCCTTGCGTTATGTCGGATCGCATTGATCTTCTCCGGGTTTCTCGAACTTGCGCGGGATGTTCATAAATCGATTACGACGTCGCCAGCGGGCTGTGCGCAGCAGATAAGGACGTTGCCATCTGCCGGCGTATCGATCGGGGCCGGCCGGCCGATACCCGACGGTCCGGCCACAAGTCCGGTCTCGCAGGTGTGGCAAACGCCGCTTCGACACGCAAACCGCACGGGGACATCGCAAGCCTCAGCCAACTCGAGCGAGCTCTGGAACGATGGCCCAGCGGACACCGATGCCTCTGCGGGCAAACGAAGCCGTCATCCGAGCAGGAAAGATGGCGCAAACTGGATCAACATCACCACGATAATCGCAACCAATGCCGCGATTGTTACTACCCTGCGCATTCTTCGTTCTCCGC
>CADEDX010000939.1 GCA_902826195.1 uncultured Bradyrhizobium sp.
GATGTAATCGCTGACCCCGTGCTCGATAGCCAGAACCGCTTTTTCGGCACTGCCTTCGCGATCTATGGCGTGCTGCTGTTGCTGGGGGCAACCGACTTGTCGCACGGCTGGTGGCTTGGGCACATCATGGCGCGCCCTCCTAGCAGATCATCCTGCTGCTTGCCCTCGAACAGCGGCATGGACGCCAAAACTCCGGTCTAGCGAGGTCACGCTGAGTCAGAGATTGCCCATTTGTGGCCCTTCGGCCGACTCCCTCGCTTGTCACGCCGACTTCCGCTTCCGTGACCCATCGCGACATATTGCGCCGCCGCGCGAGCTTCGTCGCTACACGGGTGGCGCGGATTGCCTTTGTCGCATCCGCCGCCGAGACCCTCGGCACACAGTCTGGCTATCCCGAAAATTAGCGACTCCCGCGAATTAATGATAATCTGCTGTTCCCGCACCGGACCTTGCGGGCAGCCATGGTCGTGCCGCAAAGTGATGGTCGGACAAATGCTTGCAGTTCAAAGCGGAGCCAGGATCTAACGTGCGGCGCGGAATCACCGATCGAAAGTCATTGCTGACGTTATTGCTGCTCGGACCCGCGCTGGCGGGCTGCTCGGGCGCGTCCGACCTGATGTCGAAGGATGCGGACTGGTTTTCGCGCACCGGCCGCGTGTTCATCCGCAACGTATCGATCGAGACGCCGCCGCTCAGCCCGGAAAAGGCCGTGACGCCGGACGAACTTGTCGCCGCCGACGGCGGCTGTCCCGGCATGGCGCCGCCCGGCGGCGGTGCCAACGCGCTGGCGGACGGTGCGGCAGGCGCTCCGCGCCCCTCGACGACCGGGACGGTGGCGCTCGGCCACACCGAATGCGACGTCGTGCGCGGCATCGGTGCGCCCGACAATGTCAGCCTGTCCAATAATGCGCGCGGCGATCGCGTGGCGGTCGTCAATTATTCGCGCGGCCAGCGGGCCGGCATCTATACCTTCACCGCCGGCCGCCTGACCTCGATCGAGCGTGCGCCGGAGGCCGCAGCACCGGCACGGGGCGGCAAGCCGAAGAAGAAGTCGGCCGGGTAATCCAGCAGTCGCATTCTGCGTTCGTGACTCAGCCTTTAGGCTGATCCCGCGTGAATCTCGATTCATTTGATAAGTTGAGCCAGGTCAAAAATTTGCATCGAAGTGGGCGTGGTTGGCGCCAGCCTTTACGCTACTTTGCATGGGGTTGTTTTCGATGTTTGGTGTCCGGCTCGAGGACCGGGCGACGCAGCCGGTCTAACCGGCGGCTTTATCGAATTCCGAACTCGCTTCCAGCCAGGCTTCCTCGGCCCGCCGCAGCGCGCTTTCGGCGCCGGCGCGCGCCTTGCTGAGCTGCGCGGCCTGCTTGGGGTCGCGGGTGAACAGGTCCGGCAACGCGAGCGCGTTGTCGATCTTGGCGATGATGCCGTTGATGCGTTCGATCTCGGCCTCGGCTTCCGCGACCCGCTGTTTCGGCGATGTCCGCTTCTCACCTTTCGCCCGTTCCGCTCTGGCGGTCTCCTTCGGCCGCTCGCGTGAACTGCGCGTGTCGCCGATCGACAGCACCATTTTGCGGTAGTCGTCGAGGTCGCCGTCGTAGGCCGTCACGGTGTGGTTGGCGACGACCCACAATTGATCGGCGCAGGCTTCGATCAGATAGCGGTCGTGCGAGACCATGATGACGGCGCCGGGAAAGTCGTTGATGGCTTCCGCCAGCGCCGCGCGGCTGTCGATATCCAGATGGTTGGTCGGCTCGTCGAGGATGATCATGTTGGGGCCGTAAAAGGTGGCGAGCCCGAGCAGCAGCCGCGCCTTCTCGCCGCCCGACAGGCTTTTGACCAGGGTGTCGCCGGCCTTGCCGGAAAACCCGATCGCGCCGA
>CADEDX010000940.1 GCA_902826195.1 uncultured Bradyrhizobium sp.
ACGGCTTGTCGGTCATGTCGCGGCAGCGCGCGATTTCTTTTGTCAGATCCTCCGGTGTCGGCTGGGTCAGCGCGGTGATCAGCCCGAGCGCACCGGCGTTGGAGACGGCGGCGACGAGTTCGGCTCGTCCCACCCATTGCATGCCGCCCTGGACGATCGGGTGCTCAACGCCAACAAGCTCGGTGAATCGCGTCTTCATGTGTGCCCTCTGGTTTCCATGAGCATTTTCCGGTTGAAAAATGCTCTTTCCTGTCGTTTTCCACGGCGGGATCTTCCGCACGTCGTTTTTAGATTTTCGAAGGGAGGATGCCGTTACACCCCGCAAAAGTCTACCGGGGGCGGACGGTCGTCAGGGCAACGCCAGCATGCAAAAGCGCGGCTTGTTCCGCAGTGCGAACAATTCCGCAAATCAGCCATGGCGGCGCGTTGCCGGTCTGAACCAGCGCCCTTTGATCGACTTTTTCTGATATTGAATGAGGAGCGGGAGTACCGATGCGGAATTTGCGGTTAGCGCTCTTTGTCTTTCTCGTTGTCGGTACGGGCTTCGCGACCGGCTTCTTCAACCGGCCCGGGGGGTGGTACGCCGCGCTCGCCAAGCCGTGGTTCAGCCCGCCAAACTGGATCTTTGCGCCGGTCTGGTCGATCGTCTACCTGCTGGTGGCCATCGCGGGCTGGCGAACCTGGGAACGTGACCGCAATTCGATGGCGATGACGCTGTGGTGGGCGCAGATGGCGCTCAACTTGCTGTGGTCGCCGATCTTCTTTACCGCGCATTGGCCAGCCGCTGCGCTTGCGGTGATATTGTCGCTTCTGGCCGCGATCTTGGCGTTCATCGCAAGGCAATGGGCCGATGACAGGATTGCAGCCGGACTGTTTATCCCGTACGCCGCCTGGGTTTGTTTTGCGTCCGCGCTTAATCTCGCAATCGTTCGCCTCAACTAGCAGCAACGCAAGGAAACCCGATCAGCTTGCCGCCTGCGCCTCGAACGCCGCGCAGTCGCTGCGTACCGTTTCCAGCGTTCGCCGCAGCCAGGTCTTGATGGTGCCGACCGGTACGCCAAAACGCGCTGACAGCGACTGCCGGCTTTCGCCGTCTATATAGGCGAGCGACAGCAGCGTCTGGCGGTCCTGTGGAAGCTGGCCGATGGCGGTCGCGGCGATCGGCCGGGCGCGGTCGTAGTCGAAATCGTCGGAGCCGTCCGGCACTGGTTCCGGCATCGACAAGGCCAAGTCGAGGTCGGTGGTCGGCAGCGTCTTGAGGCGAAGCGCATCGATTGCGGTGTTGCGGGCGATTACCGACATCCAGCTGATCGGGGAAGATCGATCTGGATCGAAGTTTTGCGCACTGCGCCAGATCTTGAAATACGCGTCCTGGAGGATGTCCTCGATGTCAGCGCCGCGGGGGTACACGGTGGAGATCGTCTTGCGCATCTTCCGGCTGGTAAGCGCGTAGAGTTCGGAGAAGGCGGCGTTCTCCCCTTTGGCGGCGCGTGCGATCAGAACGGAAAGATGATCCCTACGCTCGGCGGTCGATACTGTTCCGATTTTCATCCGATGGTCCCGGTCTGAAGCGTGCTCCCGGGTTGGAAACGATGCAATCAGGCCGCTGGATCACCGGATCGACGGGATGGCCGGGCTTCTTTCCGTTCTAGAGCCGCACGAAGGGGCCGATCAGGCGGCCGAAGAAGCCGTTGATGCGGAGATCGCCGGTCATGGCCACCAGGCAAAGGCACGGCTCGCCGTCGCTGACGGTCGGCTGGTGATCCAGCATATCGTCGCCAAAATCGAAATCGCCCGGGCCGAACCGGCCGCCCTCGTGGCTGAAGCTGCCCCGCAGGACGCAGGTCAGCTCCGTTCCGGTATGGGTATGCTCGAGCAT
>CADEDX010000941.1 GCA_902826195.1 uncultured Bradyrhizobium sp.
CAGCATTCCGCTTGTTCGCGCGCTCGACAACATTGTCAATGATGCCGCGGTGCGCTGCATAAACGTCCTTCAGTTGCGCGTAAGCGCGCTCCGCTGAGGCCAGGTCGTTTTTCTTCAAGGCCGGAAGTATCTGGTCGAACATCAGGCTCCAGAACGTTTGCACCTCGCTGTCAGACTTCGAAACAAGCGTCGCCTTCAAATCGGGTTCGAGGGTAGAGCCAGTCCAAAACGTCTTGCGATCCTCATAATCTTTGCGGAGCTGGACTAGACGCTCACCGTGAGCTGCCGCTTCGCTTGGCTCGCGCATCGAGAGCGTCGCTTCAAGATACGCTTCGAGTACATAGGCCGGCGGAGGAAGGATATCGGCAACCAAGTCGTTGCCCAGCTTGATATCGGAGTAAAGCGGGCCACCAACTTTCAGCTCACGCAGCGAGTAAACGCCGGTGCCAACGACGGCAGTGAAGCCCAGCACCAGCAACAAACCAAACGCGACGATGATCTTGGAGATCGACAAACTCATTTTCATGGGAAGCCCTGACTAAAAATGCCTAGTATTGAGGGGGCACGGCACCAACGATAGCAGTGCATCGTCAATTTCATCCGAAATAGCCTAACGAAATCGTGCAGGTCAGCACCCGTAGTTCCACGGATGATTGACGCGTACCGGCATGTCCAATCTTGAGGTCGAAGCGCTCCGCGATTGCAGCTATCGGCAGGCCTGATTGGCCTTGAACGGACCTGTGCATGTGCTTGACGATGTCTGATATCGGGGGTGGAATGGACATGAAGCACCGGCGGGCAGGGTCCGTTAACGAGCCACTTTTGCCGCCAACTCTAATTGTTCGCCGGGCGGCGGCATTTGTTGAAGGTGCCGTCTCACGTTCTCTGAACCAGCCGGCAGTATCCTGGGATTGTCCCTCCGTCGCCCAATGCTGCTATCGGGGACGACGCCCGCTCCGCTGTGCGTCCCTGCTGGTAGGGATGGTGCTCTGAATTACCGGAAATATCGCAAACGCAATTTGTCCTGCTAGGCCCAGCAGACCCGGTATTCGGCGATACTGCTCCAAATGCTCGGACAGCGAGCGCCCGAACCCGATCGTCGACCCACCAAGCTCCGCAAGCATGAGCACTGCGAACGCGAGCGCACCCATGGCCAATCGGAGGCTGAATGCTGTTGGTATGTCAAAGTGCGCAGTGAGCCACTCGCATACCATCCAAGAGAGCGTCAACAGGAGAGGCAGTTCGAGGAGTACCGCTGCGGTTTCTCCAAGCCTTGGGATTAGGAACAAAACGCGCAACACCCCCAGTAAGAAGCCCACCGCGAACACAATACCGAAGTAGGAACATCCGGCCAGCATTGCGCGATAGATTGGTTGGTGTTCCATCATTGGGCGTCGCATCCAAGCTTAATTGCCAGATTACGCATTGCGGTGCATCAATCTATTGGGTGCGCACGAGCGTAAATTCCCAAGCGTGTCCGAGCGGGGGCGAGTTTTTTCGTGCAGGAGATCCCGATGGAGTCCGATATGAGCCGTCGAAACATCCTCGTCGGAGCAAGCGCGGTGGCGATCTGCATGTCTCCAGAATCAACCTTGGCCAATAGCCCGAAAGCTAGTACCTATGACGAGGCCGTAAAGCTTGTTTGGCGCCCGCTGGATGCGTCAGGTGGTGTGCAGGAAATCGTTCGGGCTGGGACACTTGCCGCAAACAGTCACAATTCGCAACCTTGGCGATTCGTAGTCTCCGATAAGCAGATCACGATCAAGCCTGACTTCAGTAGCCGCTGCCCAGCCGTGGGTCCGGACGATCATCATCTATTCGCCTTCTTGCGATGTGCCTGCGAGAATCGGGCGCATGCCGCCACGAAGCTGGGAT
>CADEDX010000942.1 GCA_902826195.1 uncultured Bradyrhizobium sp.
CGCACAAAACCGTGGATCCTGTTTCACGTGAAACATCATGGTTAGGGAAACGCTACTTACCTACACAAAACTCCCGGAAGATGACGTCCAGAATGTCCTCGACGTCGACCCGTCCCAGGATCCGCCCTAGAGAGTGGGCCGCGCGACGCAGTTCCTCGGCAGCCAGTTCCTCGCCCTCCCCGACGATCTCGATACAGCGCCGGAGCGCGACCGCCGTCTCCTGCAAAAGTTTGCGTTGACGGGTTCGCCCGATCAGCCCGGCCTCCCCTCCCCCAAAATAGCTCTCAGCGAATCCGACCAGCGCCGCGATCAGCTCTGGCAAACCGTCGCCACGGCTCGCCGATATCTCGAAGGTCTCCTGTCCCGGCGCATCGGCCAATGGCCGACCCGGGGTTTCGAGATCGCTCTTGCTTCGTACCGTCCAGACCGGCGCCGGACCGTCATGCTGAACTGACGCCGGCAACGTGTCGGCCAACCACAACACCAGATCCGCATCGGCCGCCCGCGCCCTCGCCCGGCGCACGCCCTCCTGCTCCACTGGATCATCCGTCTCGCGGATGCCCGCGGTGTCGATGACCGTCACGGGATAGCCGTCGAGATCGAGCTGCACCTCGATCACGTCGCGCGTGGTGCCGGCGTGCGGCGAGACAATCGCGACCTCGCGGCGCGCCAGCGCATTCATCAATGTCGACTTGCCGACATTCGGCAGACCGGCAATCGCAACCACGAGGCCATCGCGGAGGCGCTCGCTCCGCCCCTGCCCCGCCAACGCTTCCTCGATTTCGGCCAGCAGCGTTTTGACCTTTGCCAAGGCCGGCGCGATCAATTCCGCCGGCACGTCGCCCTCGTCGGAGAAATCGATTCCAGCTTCGATCAGCGCCGATGCCTCGATGATCCGCGCGCGCCATTCGCGCGCACGGTCGCCGAGCAATCCTTTCAACTGGCGCAGCGCCTGGCGCCGCTGGCGATCGGTGTCCGCATGTATGAGATCGTCGAGTCCCTCGGCCTCGGTCAGGTCGAGCTTGCCGTTCTCGAACGCGCGCCGGGTAAATTCGCCTGGTTCGGCGGCGCGAACATTCTCGAATCCGGACAGCGCGGCAAACAACGCAGCGAGCACGGCGCGCCCGCCATGGACATGAAATTCGGCGACGTCTTCGCCGGTCGCGCTGGCCGGAGCTGGAAACCACAACACGACAGCGTCGTCGATCGGCCGCTGGCCGACATCCTTCAACAACGCGCGGGTCGCCCTTCGCGGCAAGGGCATCTTGCCGGCCAGCGCCGTGACGATCTGTCCAGCCTGCGAGCCCGAGATGCGCACCAGGGCGATCGCGCTCGGCGGCCGGCCCGATGACAGTGCAAAGATGGTCTGGTCCCGCGAATGCATGGTCTATTTGTGCGGGCGCTTTCGAAAAGGCAACGCGATTCGATCAGGTGGATGAAGGCGGCAGCCCCGGCCGCGCATGCCGGGTAAACATATTCAAGTTCAACAGGTTATATGGTTAACCAATCCTTGCGGCAGGTTTTCGCTGCGGGTCCCCATTGCCCGCAAATGAAAAAGGCGCCCCGCTTCCGCGAGGCGCCCTCTCCTGCCCTGGCCTGATGGCTCAGGTATTCATGGAGTCGAAGAACTCCGAGTTGTTCTTGGTGTTGCGCAGCTTGTCGAGCAGGAAGTCGATCGCATCCATGGTGCCCATCGGATTGAGGATCCGGCGCAGCACGTACATCTTCTTCAGCAGCTGCGGATCGGTGATCAGCTCTTCCTTGCGGGTGCCGGAGCGCGAGATGTCGATCGCCGGGAATGTCCGCTTGTCGGAGACCTTGCGGTCGAGGATCAGTTCGGAGTTACCGGTGCCCTTGAATTCTTCGAAGAT
>CADEDX010000943.1 GCA_902826195.1 uncultured Bradyrhizobium sp.
CCTTCGAGGTTTCGCTGGATCGCCAGCCGCCGACCCGGTCCTCCAGCGCCTGCGGCAGATCCCAGTGGTAGAGCGTGGCGTAGGGCTCGATGCCGTGCCTGAGCAGTTCGTCGATCAGGCGGTCGTAGAAATCGAGGCCCTTGGGGTTCGGCCTGCCGGTTCCTTCCGGAAATATTCTCGGCCATGCGATCGAAAAGCGGTAGGCTTTTGCGCCCAGGTCCCGGATCAGGCCGATGTCTTCCTTGTATCTGACATAGTGCTCGTTGGCGCGGTCGCCGGTGGTGCGATCCTCGATCTTGCCGGGTGTGTGCGCGAACGTATCCCAGATCGAGCGGCCGCGGCCGTCCTCGTTCACCGCGCCCTCGATCTGATAGGCCGAGGTCGCGGTGCCCCACACGAAGCCTTGCGGAAAACTTGCGGCCCCTGGTACCGCTGTTGCCTGCGCGGCTGTTTCCGCCGGCGCGGCTGCGATGCCGAGCGCGGACGCGCCTGCGAGCTTGGCGAAATGCCGGCGCGAGAATTTTCCGAACATGATGGTCTCCGGTCAGCGTTCGTCGATTTGATACGCGGATATGCGGTCGATTTCGAAGGCGACGTTCGCGGGCGACAGGCCGTCGACGAATCCCACGCCCTCGAACGTCTTCGAACCCATTGCGAGATTGACGATCATGTACATTGGATCGTTGAAGCCGACGGGAACCTTGATTTCGGAAACCGGTCGTCGGTCGATGAAATAGGTGATGCGATCCTGCTGCCAGAGCGCGCCGTAATTGTGGAAGGCGGTCGGCGCGTCCGGCACCGCGAAATCAAACCCGCAGCGCTCGACACGCTGCGTTTCCGGGATGCGCCAATGCGTCGTCATGGCGATCTCGCCCGGCCGCTGCCCGCGGCCCTCCATGATATCGACCTCCGGCGGCCAGCCGCCGTTGTCGGCGAGCATCCAGAACGCCGGCCACACGCCGATGCCGACCGGTATCTTGGCGCGGACTTCGAAGTATCCGTATTTCTGGGCGAACCGGCCCTGCGTCGTCAGGATTCCCGAGACATATTCATTGTTGAACAGCACGTTTTTCAGCGCCGGCGGGGTGCGGCTGGCGACGATCGAGAGAATGCCGTCCTTGACCTTGAACGGATCGAGGCCGAGCGGCGTCGTTTCCCGTCCGCCATAGCGCGGGTCGACATAAATCTGCTGTTCGCCGTTCCAGCTGGTCTTGCGCCTGAAGTCGGAACCGTCGCCGCCCCAATAACGCGCTTCCGGCCAGGTCGCGCCGCCGGCGTAATGCGGGGCCCATCTCATGTCCGACAGGGGATGGGTGTCGAAATCGTCGTTGAAGGTTCGGTGCAGCGATACCGAAGCCAGCGAGGCGGGCTCCGGCGCTTCGACGCGGCGGCATTTCTCGCCGAGGATGGCGGTCGCGACCTGCAGCGTCAGTTTGCTCGTCGCGCCGGCAAGATCGGCCTGCGCGAGGGCCGGTACGGCGGCGATCACGCAACCGAAAGATGCGAGTGATAACTGCGTCAATCTGATGTAGCCGGTTCCGCTTCGAAACGACCGGAAATCACTCACCGATGATGCCCTCGATCTGACGTTCCTTCGAAGCCCGGCCGGCACCCCTCACCCGTTTGTAGTCCGTAGTTATACGAGGTCGGAACTTAACGGCAAGGTAGCCAAGCTTGATGTTGATTAAAGGCTGAAATGCCAATGCGACGAATGCGCCGATCGATGGTGGGCAATATCGGCAAGCGGTTTCATTTCCGGTCAATGCTTGAATTTTAAAAAGCAGCTACCGCTAAAGTATCGAGTACGGAAGTTCCAGGAATGCTCGTCTATTTTGTCACCGACGAACCGACGAAACTGCCGGCGTTTCGC
>CADEDX010000944.1 GCA_902826195.1 uncultured Bradyrhizobium sp.
TGTGGTCGCGGACGGTGGGATCGATCTCGAAGTCGAGCGGCTCGTCGTTATCTTCGCGCGCTTCCAGCACCATCGGCCGCGCCAAAATCGGCTGGATGGCGGTGATGACGTCGCTGGCTTCGGTGACCAGCGCCGCGCCCTGCTTGATCAAATCGTTGGTGCCGGCGGCGCGCGGATCGAGCGGCGAGCCCGGCACCGCAAACACCTCGCGGCCCTGTTCGGCCGCCATCCGCGCCGTGATCAGCGAGCCCGAACGGTGCGCGGCCTCGATCACGACGACGCCGAGGGAGGCGCCGGAGATCAGGCGGTTGCGGCGGGGAAAATCATGGGCGCGCGGCACGTGACCGAGTGGCATTTCGGAAATCGCGCCGCCGCGATTGAGCAGGGCGGCGAGCAGGTCGCCATGCTCCGGCGGATAGACCTTGTCATGGCCGCCGGCCAGCACTGCCGCTCTCGATCGTCGTGCGATGCGCGGCCTGGTCGATCCCGCGCGCCAGCCCGGAAATCACCACAAACCCCGCCTCGCCGAGATCGCGCGCCAGTTGGCCGGCGAATTTCAGCCCGGCGCCGGTCGCGTTGCGCGAGCCGACGATCGCGATCATCGGCCGGCTCATCACCTCTCGAACACCGCGTACGCCGAAAAAAGGCGGCGCATCCTCCAGCGTCGCCAGCCGCGTCGGATAGGCGGCTTCGCCCGGCGCGACCAGCGCAACGCCGATCCTCTCGCTTGCGGCGATCTCGGCCCGCGCCTGCGCCTCGCCAAAAATACGCCCCGAACGCGAAGCGCCGCCGCGTCGCGCCAGATCGGGCAGCCGTTCCAGCGCCGCGCGCGCACTGCCGAAATGGGCGATCAGCGCGTTGAAGGTGCGCGGCCCGACATTGTCGCTGCGGATCGGCCGCAGCCGATTGATCCGGTCGCTTTCGGTGATGTCGGGAGCAGGGTGTGTCCGGTTGTCATGCATGCGGATGAAGCTTTGCTCAACCTGAGACTGCGGTCAACCGGTTTGATTGTCATTGGCACTCCGCTTGCTCGATACGAAAGCGCTCCGTAACCTGCGCCCTCCATCACAGGAATGCCTTCATGATCTCGCTTACCGACCTCCAGCGCCGCATCGATGCCGGCGACCTCTCTGCCGACGCCGCGATCGCGCAGTCGCTCGAAGCCACCCGGGCGCATGACAAGGCCATCGGTGCCTTTGTCTGCCACGATTCAAGCGCCCGCGCGCAAAGAGCCGGGCCGCTGCGAGGCATCGCGGTCGGCATCAAGGACATCATGGACACCGCGGATTTCCCGACCGAGATGGGCTCGCCGATCTACCGCGGCTATCGCTCTCGCGGCAATGCGGCTGTCGTGATGCTGCTGAAGCAGGCAGGTGCGACCATTGTGGGCAAGACCACGACCACGGCATTCGCATCGTCGGATCCGACGCCCACTCTCAATCCGCACAACCACGGCCACACGCCCGGCGGCTCGTCGTCCGGCTCGGCGGCGGCGGTCGGCGCCGGCATGATCCCGCTGGCGCTCGGCACGCAGACCGGCGGCTCGGTGATCCGGCCGGCCTCGTTCTGCGGCACGGCCGCGATCAAGCCGTCCTATCGCCTGCTGCCGACGGTCGGCGTCAAATGCTATTCGTGGACGCTCGATACCGTCGGCCTGTTCGCATCTGGCGTCGACGACGTGGCGCGCGGCCTTGCCGCCATGACCGGCCGGCCCGAATTGCTGCTGCCATCCAGCATTCCGACGCCGCGCATCGGCGTCGTGACCCAGGATTTTGCCGATGCGCCGGAGGCAGAAGGTGCGGAGGCGTTGCAGATGGCAGCGAAGGCCGCCGAGCGCGCCGGCGCCGCAGTGCGGACACTCGCTTTGCCC
>CADEDX010000945.1 GCA_902826195.1 uncultured Bradyrhizobium sp.
GTTCCGCCCCATATTCAATTGATCCAGATGGGTCAGGCCGGTCTCGTCTCCAGGATCATCTACGCTGCCGCCAAACTGGGCCTCGCGGATCATCTCGCGCCTGGACCCAAAAGTGCTGCCGAGCTTGCAGGTCGCATGCAAGTTCACGAGCCTTCCTTGCATCGCTTAATGCGCACCCTGGCAAGCTTGGGCGTCCTAACTGAGCAATCCGATCAGCGCTTCGCACTAACCGAGTTGGGTAACGCCCTGAAGACCGGCGCGCCAGGATCGGCAAAATCCAGCCTGTTGTTTATGGGCAGCCCCTGGAGCCAGATGGGTTGGGATCACTTGGTCTACTCTGTCCAAACCGGAAAACCCGGCTTCGAAAAAGCGCACAGCGTGTCATTCTTTGACTATCTCTCGCAGCACCCAGAGGAAGCGTCGTTATTCAGCGAAATGATGGTAGGTTTCCATAACCAAGAGCCTCCAGCCGTCGCCGCTGCTTACGATTTTTCGACCTTCAAAACTATCGTCGACGTTGGCGGAGCTACAGGCAACATGCTTTCGGCCGTTCTATCCTTGCATCACGGGCCACGCGGCATTCTGTTTGACAGACCACACGTTGTAAGAGACGCACCCGTCCTGCTTAAGGCCAAAGGTGTTAGCGGTCGGATAGCGGTTGAACCTGGCGACTTCTTCGCAGGCGTTCCGAGTGGCGCGGATGCCTATATCCTATCGCACATTATCCATGACTGGGACGAAGATAGGTGTCTGACGATCCTTGGCCATGTCCGCTCAGCGATGGATCCCGCGGGTCGTCTGCTGATTGTTGAGATGGTCCTACCGCCGGGTGACGTCGCCCATCCCGGAAAAATGCTCGACATGGTCATGTTGGTGCAACTTGGGGGCCGCGAACGAACCGCGTCGGAATACGCGTTACTTCTAAGCAAGGCCGGCTTCCGTCTGACGCAGGTAGTACCGACCGAATCTGCAGCAAGCATTGTGGAAGCGGTGGCGGCTTGAGTGAGGGCGGAAGACTTCCGCTTCGGGTCAAAAGCGGTCCTTCCGGCGAGCATCGAGTTAGGTCGGCGTTGGGCCACGAGCAGGCTCATGCACCGCAACAACTGCCGTCCCTCTTCGATCACCTCGTCGGCGCGAGCTAGCAGGGCCGCCGGAATGTCGACACCAAGCGCCTTTGCAGTCTTGAGGTTTATCGCAAATTCAAACTTCGTCGGCTGCTGAACAGGCATATCGATTGGGCGGGTGCCCTTTGCGATGCGGTCAGCGTAATTTGCTGCCAGCGCAGACATTGCCTTCAGATCAGGTCCATAGGACATTAAGCATCCCGCCGCGACCGACGCACGCGCTTGGGTCATCATCATGATGTTTTTTCGCAAAGCCAATTCGGCCAAACGCGCTCGGTCGAGAAAAAAGAGAGGAGACGCCATTGCTACCACGAATTTGCAATCCTCCGGCGCCACTCCCGCGATTGCTCGCTCGTAGTCATAGGGTAGGTTGCCCATTTCCACGCCGACGAGCCGCACGTCTAGTTGAAGCGCTGCCGATTGAATTGTCGTCCAATAGTCAGTTGTGCCAAAATCCATGAGCACGGTCGCAGCCTTTAGGTCGGGAAACCCTTCTTTCATCAACTGAACATGCTTTCCTGCCAGCTCCGTTAGCTGGAAATAGGTCCCCGTAATGTTGTTGGCAGGTCTCGACAGGCTGGCAACGTGCCCGCGGGCAATAGGGTCATAGTCGACCGCAATCATCACTACCGGCAGATTTCCGCTCACGGCAAGCGCAGCCTTCAAACTCGGTTCGGGGTCAAAAGCTGACCTTGGTACCACGTCGGCTCAGGCCCGCTAGAGGGCAAGAGCTGACCTGCCGAAG
>CADEDX010000946.1 GCA_902826195.1 uncultured Bradyrhizobium sp.
GACGATGAGGCTATACATGGCGGCGGCGCGACGCCCTCCGCGGTCGGACCCACAGAATAGCCACGACTTTCTGCCTAATGCGATGCCGCGCAGCGCTCTTTCGGCGGCGTTGTTCGAGAGACAGACGCGGCCATCGTCGAGGAAGCGTGTGAAGGAGCCCCAACGCTTGAACATGTAGTTCATGGCCTTTGCCAGATCGTGACCGCGGGAGAGCTTGGCGCACTGCTCACGCATATAGGCTTCCAGATCGGCAACCAACGGAGCGCTCTGCGCCTGCCGGACAGCCTTTCGGTAGTCGGCGCCTTGGCCATTGATCGTGCGCTCGATTGCGAACAGGGCGTCGATGCGACGCACGATCTCAATCGCAATCGGCGAGAGGGCGATCTCCTTCTTGCCAGCAGCCTTACGTCGAGCGTTTTCCTCAAGATCCGCCATGGCGAAGAACGGACGCCGGGCATGGACCCAACAGGCCGCCTCCCTGATAGGCCCAGGACTTCGCTGGGGCTCGTAGAGTTTGGTGTATCCGCCGAAGGCGTCGGCCTGCAGGATGCCGCTATAGTTGGCCAGATGCGCCTGCGGATGCTCGCCCCTGCGATCGCGCGAGTAATAGAACATTGCCGCCGGCGGATCTGAGCCGCCGAAGGGGCGGTCGTCCTTCACATAGACCCAGCATCGGGCGACATCGCACTTGCCCAAGGCCAGCACGGGCACGGTGGTGTCGTCGCCGTGGAGGCGTTCGGATGCCATGACGTGGGCTTCCAACAGGCGCAACAGCGGCTCCAATACCGTGCAGCACGCTCCAACGGCGTCGGCTGCGGTCGACAGACTGATCGGCACGCCCTCCAGCGCGTAACGCTCGGTCTGCCGGTTCAGAGGCTGATGCTGGCCGAACTTCTCGTAGAGGAGCATGGCCAGCAGGCTCGGCCCCGCCCATCCTCGCGGGATCACATGGAATGGCGCCGGTGCCTGGCTGATCTTCTCGCAGTCGCGGCAAGAGAACTTCTCGCGCACCGTCTCGATCACCTTCCACTGACGCGGCACCGATTCCAGCGTCCGGGTTACGTCTTCGCCGAGCTTGCGCAAGCGACTGCCGCCGCAGCCTTCGCACGCCGTCGGCGGATCGATCATCACCCGCTCGCGCGGAAGGTGGTCTGGGAACGTGTTGCGCTCAGCGCGCTTGCGCGTAAATCCGGCAACCGTCGTCGTTTTGGCGACTGCCTGCTCCGCCGCCAATTCGTCTTCCGTCGCGTTCGCTTCCAGTTCTTCGAAGGTAAGCGCCAGCTGGTCGATCAGTCGCGCCGAGCGCTCCGATTTCTGGCCGTAAACCTGCCGCTCGAGCTTCGCTATCCGCAAGGTCTGCTGCACAATCAGCGCGGCGTCCTCCGACGCCTTTGCGCGCGCTACCGCCAGCTCCGCTTTCAGCGCGGCGTTTTCTTCGGCAAGAGCGGCGCGATCAGCATCCATGTGACGAAAGTGAATCATAGTTTTAGTGATTTGTGGCGCCCCAAAATACGCGGGCCTCCACATTTTTCTTAGCTCATCCCGCCCTTGTCGGCCGCCACGTCAGTTGTGGATTGCGCCAATCAATCCCTTCGAGCATGTACGCCATCTGCGCCGCCGAGATCGACACCGCGTCACCTGACGCCGAAGGCCAGATGAACTTTCCGCGGTCCAAGCGTTTCGCATAGAGCGACAGCCCGATCCCGTCATGCCAGAGGATCTTTGCCAAATCGCCACGCCGGCCTCGGAAGATATAGAGATCGCCGGCGTGGGGATCCCGCTTAAGGCTCTCCTGAACCTGCAAAGCCAGACCCTGCATGCCGCGCCGCATGTCGGTGTGGCCGGT
>CADEDX010000947.1 GCA_902826195.1 uncultured Bradyrhizobium sp.
GCTAAGAAAACGCGTCAAAACTAGAATCTAGAGCCCCGTTCCGATTTAATCGGAACGGAAAAGGCTCTAGGGCGGATGATCTGCCGCAAACTGCCTCCGGGTCAAGCCCGAGGGCGCGTTCGCGGCATCGTGCACCGGCCGTGCCAACCGTCACTTCATCGGGCATTTGTCGACGAAGCGATCCTGGTCGTCCTTGACGATGGTGGCCACCGTCTTGAGCGAGAGCTGGCCGTCGGCGTCCTTGACCACATCCTGCAGGTAGAAATTCTGGATCGGAATGTGGTTCTTGCCGTATTTGAACGGGCCGCGCAGCGACTTGAAGTTGGCCTTCTCCATCTCGGCCTTCATCTCGTCCTTCTTCGAGGTGTCGCCCTTGACGGCGACCACCGCGCTGTTGATCAGCTGCGCGGCGTCATAGGACTGGGCGCCGTAATAGGTCGGGCGCAGGCCGGTGTACTTCTTGCGATAGTCCTCGACGAACTTCTTGTTCTCGGCGTTCGGCAGGTCGTTGACCCATTGCTGCGCGCCGGGAATGCCGATCGCGTTGTCTTTCTGCAGCGGCAGCGACAATTCGTCGACGGTGAACGCCGTGTAGAGCGGCATCTGCGCCTTAAGGCCGGCCTGGGCATATTGGTTGAGGAACTGCACGCCGGCGGCGCCGGGATAGAACACGAAGATCGACTCGGCCTTGGAGTTCTTCGCCTTCGTCAGTTCGGCGGAGAAGTCGAGCTGGCTCGGCCACACCGTATATTCCTCGCCGACCACCTCGCCCTTGAAGGTGCTCTTGAGGCCCGCCAGCATGTCCTTGCCGGCCGCGTAGTTCGGACCGATCAGGAACACCGACTTGACGCCCTTCTGGTTCATGTACTGACCCATCGCCTGCGGCGTCTGGTCGTTCTGCCAGGAGGTCGAGAACACGTAGGGCGAGCAGAGTTCGCCGGCGAGTTGCGACGGACCGGCATTGGCCGAGATCAGGAAGGTTTTTGAGTCGACCGCGGTCTTCAGCGAGGCCAGCAACACGTTCGACCAGATATAGCCGGCGATGAAATCGACCTTGTCGGACTGGATCAGCTTTTCGGTCTTCTGCTTGCCGACGTCGGGCTTCTGGCCGTCGTCCTCATAGATCACCTCGACCGGCTTGCCGCCCATCTTGCGGCCGAGATGGTCCAGCGCCAGCTCGAACGAGTTGCGCATGTCGTTGCCGATAATGGCCTGCGGACCGCTCAGGGTCGTGATGAACCCGATCTTGACGGTCTTGGTCTGCGCCAGAGCCGGCGCCGACAGCAGCGCCAGCGCCGAAGCGGCGGCGAGCAATTTCATTTTCATGGAAGGCCTCCCGTCGTGGATTGAAAGCGGTCGTTTTTCGACCTTGGAATTGGGTCGCACTCTATCAGAGCGCAGCTCCGAAAACAGCGGATTTGCGGGACTTTAGCATTGTTGGCACCCCTAACAAGGCCGATTTTCCCCACGCGGGCCAATCCGGTAGCGGCGATACGGATTTGGGCGTTATTGGCGGAGGCGAAACCGCTGGATCTTGCCGGTGGCGGTCTTGGGCAGTTCGGCGACGAAGTTGATCCAGCGCGGGTATTTGTAGGGGGCGAGGCCGGTCTTGCAATGCGCCAGCAGGGATTGGCGCAGGCCAGCGCCGTCATCGCTCGTTATCACCGTGGCCTCCTTGAGCACGATATAGGCCTCCGGCTTGATCAGCCCGTCGCTGTCGGCGCGGCCGACGATGGCGGCCTCCAGCACCGCTTCGTGCTCGATCAACCGCCCTTCGATCTCGAACGGCGAGCACCAGATGCCGCCGACCTTCAGCATATCGTCGGAGCGGCCGCCATAG
>CADEDX010000948.1 GCA_902826195.1 uncultured Bradyrhizobium sp.
CACTGTCCGACGCACAAGACGATGCTTGCGCGTCTAGACCGAAAACCGATGTCGATGCAGTTGTTCAGAAAGATCGTTGACGAGATCGTCAGCGAGCGGATCGAAATCGAGGGGCTGTTTGCGTTCGGTCTTCACGGAGATGCGCTGATGGATCCGCTCGTCGTCGAAAGGGCGCGCTATGTCCGCAAGCGGATTCCAGCCGCGAAGATACTCATCAACACTAACGGCGGCCCTTTCAACGAACGTAAGCACGCAGCCCTGGTGGATGTTGTCGATTGCTTCTCGGTGCATTGCGAGGCGCTGACGCCCGAACTGTTCGAATCGCTTATGCCGCCGCTGCGCGCCAGCAATGTCTTCCCCAAGATCGAGGAGCTGGCCGCGATCGCGCGTGGCAAGATCAGCATGTGCGTGCCCATCTCGCGCAAGAATCTCCCCGAGCTCGGTCTGTTGCGAGAGTATTGGGCTAGCCGCGGGATTTCGCAGGTCTTCGCGCTACCTTTCTCGAACCGCACGACGTTCGACCTTTCCTTCTACGACTATTCGCTTGCTCCGGTGCCCGGGTGCTGCCGGCAGGAGGTTGCGTTCGAACTCGTTGTTGACTGGGACGGGGCCGTGCTGACCTGCTGCCAGGACTTCGGCAAGGGCAACGCGATCGGAAACCTCGCCAGGGAGGGGCTGCGGGAGACCCTCGACAACTTCGCCCGGCGCGATGTCTTCGAAGGGCTGGGAGCTGGCGAATGGAGCCGCTTTCGCTCTTGCCGCGACTGTGTTTTCGACCATCCCGACATCGTTAGCCAGCTGGACAAGCCAGCCGCTCCCACCGTCACCGATCTCACCGGTTGAACCTGCGGCAAAACCGTCGCACGACTTGCCAACGCCGCAACGTTGCTTCGCGGGCCGCCCTGCGCTAATCGCCTGCGACGCAGGAGCCGGCGCGGCTCTCCCTCCAAGGGAAGATTTTCAATGAACATCCACGAGCATCAGGCGAAAGAAGTGCTGAAGTCGTTCGGCGCGCCCGTCGCCCTTGGCGTCGCCATAACGTCAGTGGATCAGGCGCAGGCGGCGATCGATGCGCTTCCGGGTCCGCTCTGGGTGGTGAAATCGCAGATCCACGCCGGCGGCCGCGGCAAGGGCAAATTCCTCGAAAAGGAAGCCGGTGAAAAAGGCGGCGTCCGCCTCGGCTTCTCGAAGGAGCAGGCGCTCGAACATGTGAAGGCCATGCTCGGCAAGACGCTGGTGACGGCCCAGACGGGCGCCGGCGGCAAGCAGGTCAACCGCATCTACATCGAAGACGGCGCCGACATCGAAAAGGAACTCTACCTCTCGCTCCTTGTGGACCGTGGAACAGGAAAGATCGCCTTCGTCGTCTCGACCGAAGGCGGCATGGACATCGAAGCCGTCGCCCACGACACTCCTGATCGCATCATGACGCTGCCGATCGAGCCCTCGACCGGCGTCACCGACGCCGACGCCAACAAGCTCTGCGATGCGCTGAAGCTTGTTGGCGAGGCCCGCACCGACATGATCGGCCTCTCGCGCATCCTCTACAAAGCCTTCGTCGAGAAGGACATGGCGATGCTGGAGATCAACCCGCTTATCGTCATGAAGAACGGCCGCGTGCGCGTGCTGGACGCGAAAGTCTCCTTCGACGGCAATGCGCTGTTCCGTCACCCCGACATCCAGGCGCTGCGCGACAAGACCGAGGAAGATGAGAAGGAAATCGAAGCTTCCGAGTGGGACCTCGCCTACATCGCGCTCGACGGCACGATCGGCTGCATGGTCAACGGCGCCGGCCTCGCCATGGCGACGATGGACATCATCA
>CADEDX010000949.1 GCA_902826195.1 uncultured Bradyrhizobium sp.
TTTGATGGCGCTGAGGCTCGGATAGGCATCGTAACGCCTCAATTGTGGTTCAGTTCTGCGCAAAAGGGCCAGACGTCGGCGGGAATGGAGACCTTTTTGACCAAAAAAGTGACGATTGTTGCGCTGCTCGGCTTTCTCGTGGTTGGGGCTGCCGCCACCGCCGTTATCGGCCGAGATTTTGTCCCCGCTCCGTCCGAGCAGGCAGCGGCTGTGGCAAAGCCGCCCGTATCGAACAAGGAATCCAAGAAGGACCGGCTGGCCGTCGTCAGTTACGCGCTCGCCGCCTATGAGCCGCCGCAGACCACCGCCGCCTTGAGCGAGCCGCTGCGCCAGGCCTATGCCTCGGTTGCGTCTGCCGATATCGGGCTGCCGAAGGAAGTGGCGCCTCCCACGCCGATGGCGCCGGCCACAGCGTCGCAAAAGCCCAAGCCCGTCGTCGCAAAACCGCAACCGCAGAAGAATTACGCCCTGCTGAGCGACGTCCAGATCGCCGGAATCAAGGACCGGCTGAAACTGTCCGCCTCACAGGAATCATACTGGCCGGCGGTCGAAACCGCGTTGCGCGCGGTCGCCCGCAAGATCCACGCCGGCCGTCAGGCCAACCCGAATGCTGCGGGCATGCCGATCGATCCCGACTCCGCGGAGGTCCAGCAGTTGAAGTCGGCGGCGATGCCGCTGCTGTTCCAGCTGCGTGAAGACCAGAAGAACGAAGTCCGTTCGCTTGCCCGCATCATCGGCCTGGAAAAAGTCGCCTCGATGATCTGATCATCCGGCGCTGCGAAGGCAGCGCCATCGGTTCCGGGTTTTACCCACCCAACTGCGCCGGAACATCGGCCCGTGCCACGCGTTGGCCGCGTGGATGATGGGAGCCTATATATGCGGACATCGACGGCTTATTTTGCAGGCGTGGGAACCGTGATCTTCGCGGTCGCCGCTGGTCTTGGCGGCGGTTATCTCGCAGCCAACCTCGCCAACCCGCCTTCAGGGGTTTCCAAGCTGGAACGCAGGATGTCGGCCGAGCCGATGTCGGTTGCGGCAGCGCCAGCGCAGCCGGTGCCGCCACCGGTCGCGTCGACCGCGGCACCTGTTCAGGAACCGCAGCCACAAACACAGGTGGCCGCGCCGGCCGACAATGCAGCAGCTTCTTCTTCAAATGACTTCCGCGCCGAGGACAAGTCCACAAACAATATCGCGGCCGTGCAACCCGCGCCGCAATCCGCAAAACAGATCGAATCGAAGTCGGTCGAACAGGCCGGCGATAAAGCCGGTGCGCCGCGCGAGGCCTTTGCAAAAGCGCGCGACCTCGACATCAGGCGGGCCGAAGCGGAAAAGCGGCGCGGTGAGCGGCGTCAGGCCTGGGCCGAGCGGCGCAAGGTCCAGTCGCGCGACCAGGAGCTCGAGGCGGTTGAAGAGCGAGTCCGCGAAGTAACGGAGCCGCGGCGAATCAGAATCCGTGAAGAAGACGAGCCGCGAGAGATGTTCGCAGAACCGGCGAGAGTCGAGATGCGCCGCCTCAGGCTGTTCGATCGCGACTACTGATTTCTTGTCTGGCGATCGACGTGACGACCCGAGCGCGCGTTGACGTTTGAGCGTCATCGCGCTCGGCAATTTTGTTCCGGCCTCTTCCGGTGGCTTAACCGCCGCGCGAGTCCACCACCTTGCGGCAGCTGTCCGACAGTTTCTCCTTGTTCGCCTTCAGGCATGCGTTCATCCGCGGCGGCTTGCCGATGTGTTCGGAACAGAGTTTTCCGGCATCCGAGGACAGGCCATCTGCTCCTGCGGCGAGGGGCCGGACTGCGCGTAA
>CADEDX010000950.1 GCA_902826195.1 uncultured Bradyrhizobium sp.
TACTTTTCGTTGATCCCTGTGGGTAAACCAACCGAAGCGCAATGATTGAGTCGTCAATTTGTCTTAAGGCTTGGATGGGAAGATACCCGGCGTCGAACCGGTGCTCATCGATGGAGTTTGCATGGCCAGACAATTCGGCTTGAAGGCGATATCGGCAGCCGCGCCGTCCGTCTCAGTAGCGTCATCGTCGGCGCCAGCGCAGCGGAGGGGGTCGGTCTCCGGTTCAAACCTTCTTTCGTCGGCGAATGCGTCGGCGTCGACGCTCGCCGCGCAGCGCGCCGAGTTGCCGTTGACGCCGGCGAGCTGGCGGGGATGCCGCGGCCGGCGATCGATCTCGCAACACTGAAACGCTGCAAATCGCGGGTAGCTGGAGACGCGGGCGCTCCAGGCGCCAAGCGGTCGTGCCGAAAGAGGACAGGCTGGCCGCTTTAACGGGACAGCGCAGGAAGCAAACTCTCGAACAGTTCGACGAGCCGCTGGCCGGTCATGCCGACGGCGTAGATGATGGCCAAGGCAATGAAGCCGGCGATCAGGCTGTATTCAATGGCGGTGGCGCCATGCTCGTCACGCAAGAATTTCCAGAACATTTCATTCCTCGCAATGTCCAAGGAGACGGTGTGGCACGCCGAGGTTGCCGTCTTCGCAATTGAATCCTTAAAATTGCGTAGTTTCCTGATGCATCCAGAGGCTGCCACGGGGACCGTGCATTCGGCCGCGTCTCCAAGCCGGCGCCGCGTGACACCAAAAATGTCGACCGCGTGATCCTCCACACATATCCGGCCGGCCGTTCCGTCCATGATGGCGGCGACGGAGGGATCGGCCATGGTTCTGATTTACAGCCTGCTGATTGTCGCGATGTTGTTCTTTGTTCTGCTTCCGATCACCGACGCCAGGACGGCGCGGATGAAGCTGTCCGTGGTGGGCAGCCTCGGCGCACTCCTGGCGGTATGCGCCATGGCGCCGCGCCTGATACACTGACGGGCGATATCGCCCGCCCTCGACGCCAGTCCGGCGCTCGCGAAGCGCGGGGAGCCGCGAGGGGAACGCATGATTCTGGTCACAGGCAGTATTCTGGCGCGGGAAGACACGTTCGACGACGTGCTCCGTTCCTGCCTCGAGCACGTCGAGCGCTCCCGCCAGGAGCCGGGCTGCATTTCGCACGACGTCCATGTCGACTGCCAGAATCCGATGCGGCTGTTCTTCTTCGAGCAATGGGCTGACGAGGCGGCGTTGCGGACGCATTTTGCGGTCGAAGGCTCGAAGGCATTCGTCCGGTCGCTCAAGGGTCGCATCGTGGAGACGTCGGGCACCCAGATCTATCGTGCCGAGGCGGTCCCGCGATAGTAATGCGTCGGCCGCGGAAAGCCATTGCGGCCGTCAGAGCAGGGGGTTGTACAGCCAGGTTTCGGGCCAGTACCTGTTGCCTATCCATCCCAGCGTGGCCGCCACGGCAAAGAAAACGATCGCGGTCGGGATCAGTTCGTGGATCGCAAAGGCCGTGGCCAGCAGCGGGCCGATCAGGTGTGCCGCCAGCCCGGCAATGCCGATCCCGATGCTGAACAGCGCGGCTTGAACAAGCCAGGTCACGAGTTCTCGAAGCAACATCATGATCAGAACATAGCGCCGGCGCCGTCGGCGGCGATGTGACGGCGCGCACAGCGCTGTTCCGGCATCACGCTAGCTTGCGCGCATCGGCTTCGCTTCGGGAGGTTGCCATGCTGGCTTGGGTTTTACTGGTTGCGAACATGCCGACCATCGTGTGTACGATCTGCGCGGCCTTCCTCGCTTACAAGGAACGGCCG
>CADEDX010000951.1 GCA_902826195.1 uncultured Bradyrhizobium sp.
AAAACTGGTGTCGATGAAAGTCGCGAAGTCAGGCAGGCGCTTGATCTGCTTCAGCGCCAGCATATGGTCGGCGTAGATCTTCGATTGCTCGATCTGCTTGGCCTCGAGCTTCCATGTCAGTTCGACATTGGGCACCGAAGCCTCGATCGCCTCCTTCTTCTGGCCGAGCTTGCTCGATGCCATCGCAACCATGGCGTCCTTGTTGGTCGCCGCATAGTCAGTCGCCTTCTGATGGATGCCGAGCATCACGCGGACGAGATCGGGCTTTTGCGCAATCACGTCGCGATGCGTGCCGAACACCATGTTCAGCGAACCCATCGCCGTCGAGTAAGGATATTCGACCAGCGAACCGATCCCGCTTGACAGCGAAACGCCGGGGCCGGGCTCGGCGCCGACATAGGCATCGATGTCGCCGCGCGACAGCGCAATATGCATTTCGCTGAAGGAAACGCGGACCGGCTCGACGTCCTTGATGGTCATGCCTTCCATGCGCAGCCGCTCCAGGAAGAACACCTCCTGCGTCGTGCCCGGAAACACCGCGACCCGCTTGCCTTTGAGATCCTTGATCGCCGCGATCCCCGCATCCTTCTTGGCGATGATCGCCATGCCGCGGTTGCAGGTCGATGCGATAACCACGACCGGCTCTCCAGCCGCCGCGCCAAGCAGCGCTGCGGCAATGCCGAACGCACCGAAATCGACCGACTTGGTCACCACCGCGTTCTTGCACTCGGTCGGCGTTTCGAACGGCAGCACCTCGACCTTGTAACCCGCCGGAACGAACTGATCGTAAAAATAGGGCGCGATGGAGTGGATCAGCTTCAGGGCGCCGGCCCGGATGACGACCGGACCTTCGGCGCGGACGATGGCCGGGCTAGCCAGCAACCCAGCCCCGAGGCCAGCGCCAAGGCCGGCAATAAATTCACGGCGGCGAATTCGAGATGTCATCGAGCACTCCTCTTTTCCATCAAGAGAAATGCAACAAACATGCCGCCGGAACAGGCCCTTACCAGCCCGTCAGCGCGCCCGGAGCCCAGGCAATGCGCGAAAAATGGGCGAACCCCAGCCGGACTGATCAGGAAACAGGCGGCAAGCGCAGCGTCCGGAAAAACTCGCGCACTTCCTGGACGAACAGGTCAGGCTGCTCGAATGCCGCGAAGTGGCCGCCCTTCGGCATTTCTCGCCAGTGCCGGATATTCGTGTAGCTCGCCTCCATCCACTTTCGCACCGGCGTGACGATCTCCTTGGGAAAGACCGCGACGCCCGTCGGTATCGTCACCTTGAAAGGCGCGCGGCGCTTGGGCCCAAAACTCTCCCAGTACAGGCGCGCAGACGAGGCGGCCGTCGCCGTCACCCAATAGAGCATGACGTTGTCGAGCAGTTCATCGCGACCCAGGATGTTTTCGGGATGCCCGTCGCAATCGGTCCAGGCCCAGAATTTTTCCAGAATCCATGCCGCCTGACCGCTCGGCGAATCCGTCAGTCCATATCCGAGCGTTTGCGGGCGGGTCGGAATCCCATTCGCCGTAATATTCAATTCCTTTCAGCGCCCGCGCCTCTTCCGGGGTCGGCTGCCCCTGGACATTGGGCCGAGCCGACATCGCCAGCGTGACATGCATGCCGGCGCCGTGTTCGGGGTCCAACGCGCCGATCGCGGTCGTGACCGCCGATCCCCAATCGCCCCCCTGTGCAACCTAGCGCCGATATCCAAGGCGATCCATCAAGCCTACCCAGCTTAACGCGATACGCTCGACGCCCACGTCGTTCGCACTTTGTCTCCCCCCAGCAGCAACACGCGAGC
>CADEDX010000952.1 GCA_902826195.1 uncultured Bradyrhizobium sp.
CGCCCGGCGCAGCGCCATCAGGCATTCGGCCCGCGTCTTGCCGTGTACGATCAGCTTGCCGACCAGCGAATCATAATAGGGCGGAATGACGTAGCCTTGATAGACGGCGGAATCGATCCGCACGCCGAGCCCGCCGGGCGGGTGGTATTGCGTGATCTTGCCGGGCGAAGGCCGGAAGGTCTGCGGATTCTCCGCATTGACGCGGCATTCGATGGCATGGCCGATGATGGCGATCTCTTCCTGCTTCGCGGGCAGGTCGCCGCCGGCGGCGATGCGGATCTGCTCCAGCACGAGGTCGATGTCGGTGATGCTCTCGGTGACGGGATGCTCGACCTGGATGCGGGTGTTCATCTCGATGAAGTAGAACTCGCCGTCCTCGTAGAGAAACTCGATGGTGCCGACGCCGAGATATTTCATGTCCCGCATCGCCATGGCGCAGGTCTCGCCGATCTTGGCGCGGGCGGCGGCGGAGAGAACCGGCGAGGGGCCTTCCTCCCAGACCTTCTGGTGACGGCGCTGCAGCGAACAGTCGCGTTCGCCGAGATGGATCGCGCCGCCGCGGCCGTCGCCGAGGATCTGGATCTCGATATGGCGGGGTTTCTGCAGGTATTTTTCGAGGTAGACCGAAGCGTCGCCGAATGCCGACTTGGCCTCGTTGGACGCGGTTGACAGCGCCATCATCAGATCGTCGGCGGTGTGCGCCACCTTCATGCCGCGTCCGCCGCCGCCGGCGGCCGCCTTCACCAGCACCGGAAAGCCGATCGCCTTGCCGATCGAAAGCGCGTCGTCTTCGGGTGAAACCGCGCCGTCGGAGCCGGGCACCACGGGAATGCCGAGCCGCTTGGCGGTCTTCTTGGCCTCGATCTTGTCGCCCATCAGGCGGATGTGTTCGGCCTTCGGGCCGATGAAATGCAGATTGTGCTCGGCGAGGATTTCGGCGAAGCGGGCGTTCTCCGACAAAAAGCCGTAGCCGGGATGCACGGCGTCCGCCCCGGTGATCTCGCATGCCGCGAGCAGCGCGGGGATGTTGAGATAGGAATCCTTCGACGGCGGCGGCCCGATGCAGACGCTCTCGTCGGCGAGCCGCACATGCATGGCGTCGGCGTCGGCGGTGGAATGCACCGCGACGGTGGAGATGCCAAGTTCCTTGCACGCACGCAACACGCGGAGCGCGATCTCGCCGCGATTGGCTATGAGAATTTTGTCGAACATGCAGTCCCCGCAGGCGAGTAGCGAATGGCGAGTAGCGAATAGTGGGAGATAACCATTCGCTATTCGCTATTCGCCATTCGCGCTCTACTCGATAATTACCAGTGGCTCGCCGAATTCGACCGGCTGGCCGTCCTCGACGAGGATCTGCGTCACGGTGCCCGCGCGCGGCGACGGAATCTGGTTCATCGTCTTCATCGCTTCGATGATCAGCAGCGTCTGCCCGGCCGATACCTTGCTTCCGACATCTATGAACGGCTTGGCGCCGGGCTCCGGCGCCCAATAGGCGGTGCCGACCATCGGCGAGGTGACCGCGCCCGGATGCTTGGCGAGATCCGCCCCCGCCGCCGGGGCGGCCGCTGCGCCTGCAGCCGGTGCCGGCTGGTAGCTCGCCGGCATCGCCGCCGACACGGTGACGTTGCGCGCGACGCGCACCCGCAGGCCGGAACGCTCGATTTCGATCTCGGTCAGGCTGGTCTCATCCAGCAGCAACGCGAGTTCGCGAATGAGCGCGCTGTCGTCACTCTTGAGGTTTGCGGTCGATTTGTCCGCTGACTTGGTGTCGGGCTGGCGGGCCATGCTCTTGATC
>CADEDX010000953.1 GCA_902826195.1 uncultured Bradyrhizobium sp.
GGCCGAGTTTTCAAAGTCGCTGGCCGGCCAGCCGTGGCTGATCCTGGCCGCGATCGTTACGATCTACATTGTGCTTGGCGTGCTCTACGAGAGCTACATCCACCCGATCACTATTCTCTCGACGCTGCCGTCCGCCGGCGTTGGCGCCATTCTGGCGCTGATGCTGTTCGGACAGGACCTGTCGGTGATCGGCCTGATCGGCATCATTCTGTTGATGGGCATCGTCAAGAAGAACGCGATCATGATGATCGATTTCGCGCTGGATGCAGAGCGGCATCAGGGCATGTCGCCGAAAGAAGCCATCGTGCAGGCCTGCCTGTTGCGCTTCCGCCCGATCATGATGACGACGCTGGCGGCGCTGTTCGGCGCGCTGCCGCTGGCGGTTGAAAGCGGCACTGGCGCCGAGTTACGTTTTCCGCTCGGCATTTCCATCATCGGCGGCCTGTTGTTGAGCCAGTTGCTGACGCTCTATACGACGCCGGTCATCTACCTCGCGCTCGACCGGCTCAACCGCAAAATCGAGAAGGCGGTTCCGGACCCCGGGCCGCCGGGCCCGACGGTCGCCGGTGCGACCGAAGGGATGCAGTAGATGGCATCGATCTCGGAGCCCTTCATCCGCCGGCCGGTGGGCACCACCCTGCTGGCGATCGGGCTCTTTCTGGTCGGCATCGTCGCTTACGTGTTCCTGCCGGTTTCGTCGGTGCCTAACGTCGATTTTCCGATGATCCGGGTTTCGGCGACGCGGCCGGGCGCGGACCCTTCGGTGATGGCAGCGACCGTGGCGGCGCCGCTGGAGCGGCGGCTCGGCCAGATCGCCGGCATCGAGCAGATCACCTCGACCAGTTCGCTCGGCTCGACCAGCATCCAGCTGCAGTTTGCGATCGGTCGCGATATCGACCGCGCGGCGCGCGACGTGCAGGCCGCGATCAACGCCTCGCTGGCGGACCTGCCGTCCGACCTGCCGTCACTGCCGCGTTTCCGCAAGGCCAATCCCTCGGCGGCGCCGGTGTTCGTGCTGGCGCTGACCTCCAAGACGCTGACGACCAGCGCGATGTATGACGCCGCCGATACCGTGATCGCCCAGCGCATCTCGCAGGTGCCGGGTGTAGGCGAGGTCACCGTCTCCGGCGCCGACCAGCCGGCGGTGCGGATCGCGCTCAATCCGGTGGCGCTGTCGAATGCCGGCATCGCCACCGACGATGTGCGGCTTGCGATCGTCAACGCCAATCCGCTGGGACCGGTCGGCATCTTCAACAGCGGCCGCCAGAGCGAGACGATCTCGACCAACAAGCAGATGCGCACGGCCGCCGAATTCCGCGACATCATCGTCAAGAGCTCGGCCGGCAACTTCGTTCGCCTCGCCGACGTCGCCGACGTCGAGGATTCCGTCCGCAACAGCCGCTCGATCGCCTGGTTCAACAAGCAGCCCGCGGTGCTGATCCAGATCACCAAGCAGGGCGACGCCAATGTGATCGACACCGTCGATCGGGTGAGGGCGCTGATCCCGGAACTGAAGCAGTGGCTGCCGGGCGGCGTCGAGATTTCGACGCTGGTCGACCGCACCAACACCATCCGCGCCAGCGTGCTCGACATGCAGTACACGCTGCTGGCGACCGCCTTCCTCGTCATGCTGGTGGTGTTCGTGTTCCTGCGGCGGCTGACGCCGACGATTGCCGCCGGTGTCTCGGTGCCGCTGGCGCTCGCCGGCACCTGCGCCGGGATGTGGCTCGCCGGCTTCTCGATCGACAATCTGTCGCTGATGGCGCTCGCGATCTCGGTCGGCTTCGTGG
>CADEDX010000954.1 GCA_902826195.1 uncultured Bradyrhizobium sp.
AACGAACGTGTCATCGCCGCCGCCCAACTCGATATTTCCGACGATGCGGCCGCCATTGATAACCGTCTCTTGGCCATCGCCACCGAGTATCGCGGTGCCCATACCGCGAATAAGGCCAGAATTTACAAGTTGCGACGACATGCCTTCGGCAGGCAGACCCTCGCGTTCCAAGACGTTTAGCTCGACGGCCGCCGACGCGGCATCCCTGCTCTCGATCACGCCCGAACGGGTGTTCTCCAGCAGCACGTCGTCGCCGGACACGAGCACGCCCGCCGCCCGGAATACCGCGTGGACTTCGCTGTCATATGTTTCACCATCCGCTTTGATTCGACCGCTATTGGTCAGGTGATGACCATCTCCAATCAAGACAACGCCCGCAGCCCCATCGCCACGCGTTTCGATAATGCCTCGGTTGGTGATCTCATCGTTCCCAGCAGCAATGAACCCCAGTCGACTCACGCCGACCGCGATGCCGAATGCGATGTCACCCTCGGTTGTGATACGGCCGGCGTTAAGAACATCGGAATCCAGGCCGGGCAATTGAAGCGGGCCGCCGCCACGCGCCGCCATACCTATCGCCAAGGTTCCTTCCGTCTCTATCAATCCGAAATTGCTGATCTCCTGGCTATTTCCGAAGCCTCCCATCCCGGCGCTTTCATCGCCGCTACCGAGGATGACACCTCGATTCGTGATGTGCGTGTTTTCCAGTACGCCCTGGATGCCGACCATAAGGGTACCATTGATCAGGATACGGCCGAGATTGATGGCTGCGGCATCCGTGCCGAGTGCAAACATGACTGCATTGTCGGAACCACCGGCCGATATCAAACCTGCATTGATTGAGGTCGAATTGTCACCAATGGCAGCAATTAAAGATGAGTTAAAGGAGGTGCTTTCAACGTGACCGTAGTTGATGATGGTGCCGTCTTCGCCGACACCTGACAGACCGGTTGCGGACTCGCCCTCGACGCGAACGGTGCCATAATTCGCGATATGGAACCGGTCTCCGATAGTGACCACGCCTTCAGAGAATGCCTCGTCGCCGTCGACATTCGGATCGGGATCGAAAAAGCCGCCGCGCGTTACCACCGTGCCGTAATTCTCAATGCTGACGTCATTGCCAGTCGCGAGGATGCCGGCGGCGCCAAGACCGCTGGTCTCTATCCGCGCGAAATTGCGGATCGCTACATTGTCGGCGCGGGCAAAGATGCCATCCGCGAGATCGCCCGTTGTCGTCAGCTTCCCGAAGTTGAGAACGCGCTCACCTTCCGTGCTCGTCGTCAGGGCATCTTGGTTGTACCCGGATGTGAAACGGCTTCTAAAATTGACAATTGCCATGCTTTCCTATCCTGCCATGCTAGCCGCCAGACTCGGAGAACCGGGGCGTGTGTGGTTGGTCAGCAGAATGCGCTGCAGCAATCCGGCTGCCGTCCCAACAGGCGGCGAGCCTACAGCGCTTCCTGTTTGGAAGACTCGCGGGGGTTGCGGAATATTCCGATCGACGGTAATTTTTTCTTCTGCTGGACCGGGAATATTTTGACCATTTGAGAGTCAAAAAGAGAAGCGGTCATTTTGGCCAACAACGACCGGAATTCTGCGTTTGATCGCGTCGTGGCTCCTCATCTTGAGGAGGCATACTCGCTGGCGCGATGGCTGACGCACAGTCGCACTGATGCTGACGATGTCTTGCAGGAAGCTTGTATACGGGCTTTACGAGCGATCAGGCAGTACAAGCGCGAGAACTCAAGAGCTTGGGTGTTGGCGATAGTTCGTAACACT
>CADEDX010000955.1 GCA_902826195.1 uncultured Bradyrhizobium sp.
CAGCAACAGCGATGCCCCTGCTAACAACGCGCCGATACTGGCAATGACGAGCCCAGGGCGTGACTCGCCGTTCGACCGTGCCAGCAGTGCTGTTCGCGCGACTCGCAGGAACGAATGCGGGTTGGGTGGTGCCGGCGGCACGTGCACATATTTGTGGCGGCCGGCCCAGAAAATCAGCGTCGCGATACCCATCAGCACGCCTGGAATACCAAAAGCGATCGCCGGACCGTAGCTGCGCAGGAAGATCGGCATCAATAGCGACGCAAAGAACGAACCGAAATTGATGATCCAGTAAAACGCGTCGTAGACGAGCTTCGCTTTGGATTTGTTGCGCTGATCGAACTGGTCGCCGACAAAGGCCGAGATCAGCGGTTTGATGCCGCCGGAGCCCAGCGCGATCAGCAACGCCGGTGTAAAACCCGTTGCGATTATCCTCGAACAACGCCAGACAGGCGTGGCCGGCGCAGTACACCAATGACAACCACAGCACGGTGTTGTACTTGCCGAAGAAGCGATCGGCAATCCACCCGCCCAGCAGCGGAAAGAAGTACACACCGATGACGAAGGTGTGGAAGACGTCTTTGGCGGCACCCTGCCGCTCGCTCTCTGGTAGGTAGGCGAGCAGCAGACTACTGACCAGGAACGGCACCAGGATGTTGCGCATCCCGTAGAAGCTGAAGCGCTCGCACGCCTCGTTGCCGATGATGTAGGGGATCTGCCGCGGCAGTCCCGTCGATGCGGACGGGTTGGCCATCACACAGTGGCGCGGATTAGCGCTTGGCTTCCGAGCCGATAATCTCCAACACTTGGAAAACGCGTGCGATCAACGCTTCGCGTTCCATCGCGCGCTCGGCGCCCTCTTCGTCATCGGGCTCGTACTCTTCGATTTCCGTCAATTCGATCTGTCCGCGCCGCGCCAATACACGTTCGAGTGTCGTGATCCGTTCAAATGCCACCGACAATTCCGCCGTGAGCGAGATAACGATCGCCATCAGTTCGTCAATCGCCGGGTCGTCGTAGAACTGCGCGCGCTTGCCCTTGGCTTTGCGCGGCAGGCGGAACTCGCCAACCGGTTTCGCAGTTTTGGGTCGCGCCGTCTTGCGAGTCGTGCTGGACTTGCGAGCCGCCGCAGAGGTCTTGGATTTCTTCTTGCGTGCCACCATGTTGTTCGCTCCAGTGCTGGTTCTTCAGTGCATCGCGGCGCCGCCGCTCACGTTCATCGACTCGCCGGTGATATAGGCCGCATCCTCGCTGCACAAGAACGCGCAGGCCTTGGCGGTGTCTTCGGGCAATCCTACCCGAGCCAGCGGGATCCGCTCGATCATCTTCGCCAAATACTCCTCGACGGTCTGACCCAGCATCTTGGCGCGATACTCATTCTGCACCTTGCCCAACCCCGTGGTCACGTGGTTCGGGCACACCGCATTCACGTTGATCTTGTGCGGCGCGAGTTCCATCGCAGCGGAGCGCGTTAGCCCCACCAACCCATGTTTGGACGACACATAGGGTGCCAGGTGCACGCTACCCACTTTCGCGGCCTGGCTCGCGACATTGACGATCCTACCCCCGTCGCCCTGCGCGATCATCTGCTTCGCGGCATGCTTGATACACAGAAATGCGCCGATCAGATTGACGCCCAGCACGTCCCGCCACATTTGTGGCGTCCCCTCGAGCAACGGCGCCTGCAAATAGCCGATACCGGCATTGTTGATCAGGATGTCGAGACGACCAAAGCGCGACACTGCCAATGCCACAGCG
>CADEDX010000956.1 GCA_902826195.1 uncultured Bradyrhizobium sp.
TGACGCTGCTGTTCGCCACCACGGCCCGCGCCCACGACCAGGCCAAGCCGGTGGTCGGTCCCGAACGGGCCGCCGCCGAGATCGTCGCCCATGTCGGGGCCGGCGGCGGGGCCGGTATCCTGTTCGGGCGGGAGCGCTACGGCTTGCAGAACGAGGAGGTCGCGCTGGCCAACCGGATCATCACCTTTCCGGTCAATCCAGGTTTCGCCTCGCTGAACTTGGCGCAGGCGGTGCTGTTGGTGGGGTACGAGTGCTTCAAGTATTCGACCGGCGGCGCCCTGCCGTTCGCGATGCCGGAACGGTCAGAGCCGGCCTCGCAGCATCAGATGCAGGCGTTCTTCGACAATCTGGTCCGTGAACTCGACAAGGTCGAATTCTTGCGTCCGCGCGAGAAGCGCGAGACCATGCTGGTGAACCTGCGCAATATCTTCACGCGGATGGACCCGACCAAGCAGGACATGCACACGCTGCACGGCGTGGTGATGGCCATTGCCGAGGGCCGCAAGGGGCCGGCCAAGGGCGGCGTGCTCGACGGCGAACAGGCGACCCGGCTGCGCGCGCTGCTGGCCGAGCACGGGCAGGGGCCGGCCGTACCCGGCGACGGCTCGACCGTGCGGGGGCTGGCCCGGCTGTTGCGGCGTAACCCGACCGATGCCGAGCGGATCCTGTGGCAGGCGCTGACCCGCGACCGCCGTTTTGCCGGCCAGTTCAAGCGCCAGACCCCGGTCGGCCGCCACATCCCCGACTTCGTCTCCTTCGTGCATCGCCTTGCGATCGAGCTGGTCAACGCCAACGAGTCGGAGGCGATCGTCGCTGATCGCGCCGGGCGGAAGGCCTGGCTGGAGGCGCGCGACTATCGCGTGGTCGAGATGCGGGTCGGCGACGTCGAAGCCGATCTGGCTGCCGAACTGGCGCGTCTTGAAGCGGGCCTGCCCGCGAGCCGTTAGAAGGCCTCCAAACCTGCACGCGGCGTTGGCGCACGAATTTTGTCGGCCGGTCGGGGATTATTCGGGGCCGCCAAGGGTTCAACTTGGCGGGACAATGTAACCCCAAGAACGTAACCCAAGGGAGGCTATCAACATGCGTCGTGTTCGTCTTGCCGTGCTTGCATCTCTATCCGTTCTCGCTACTTCACCTGCGCTGGCGCAGGCCCCACAGGTCGAGAAGAATATCTCGATGGGGATGGCGCTCGCCATCATCCAGGGCACGATCGAGCAGTGCACCAAGGATGGCTACAAGGTTTCGGTCGTGATCGTCGACAAGGCCGGCAATGTCGCGGCCTCGGTCCGCGGCGACGGCACCAATCCCCACACCATGGAGTTCGGCCGGCTGAAAGCCTACACCTCGCGGACCCGCGGCCAGACCTCGCTGGAGTTCATGAAGCTGACCTCCGATCCCGCCAACGCTTATCTCAAGCAGATACCGAACACGGTCGCGGTCGGCGGCGGCGTGCCGATCAAGGCCGGCAACGAGGTGATCGGCGGTGTCGGCGTGTCGGGTGCGCCGGGCGGCGAAAAGGACGAGGTCTGCGCGCTGGCCGGCATTGCGAAGGTCGCGGACGCGCTGAAATAGCGGCGATGAATCAGTAGGGTGCGCAGAGGAGCGTGAGCGACGTGCCCACCCTCTTTCAGCGAGCGAGCTGTGAGATGGTGGGCACGCTACGCTTTGCCCACCCTACGCGCCTTCGCCTACCGTTCTGCTGTAGATGGGGTAACGGGCCGGCCGCCCGCTCGCTACGGCGCAATTTGGAAGCGCG
>CADEDX010000957.1 GCA_902826195.1 uncultured Bradyrhizobium sp.
GGATTTTGACAGGCCTTGGGCGTTGATCGCAATGTCGGAGCCTGATGCGGGAGCCGTGCTCATCGCTTGTCCGCCATCGGCGTTCGGGGATTGAGGAACACGCTGATCGGCTGGCCGACGCGCAGGCTGTCCGGCCGGCTCGGTCGCGCCTGGACCAGGTAGACCAGCTTGTTGCGCTCATCGAGGCTGTAGATCACCGGCGGGGTGTATTCCGCCGACGTCGCGATAAAATAGATCTTTGCCGTGAGATCGGCCGCGCAGTTGTCACAGGTCACCTTCACCTCGTCGCCGATCGAAAGTTTCGGCAGCTCGGTCTCGGGCACGAAGAAGCGCAGCTTCATGTTGCCGGGCGGCATGATCGACAGCACCGGCCGCTGCGCCGGCACCATCTCGCCTTCGCGGAAATAGATCTGCTGGATGGTGCCGCCGACCGGCGCAAAGCCGCTGCGCCGCGCCAGCCGGGTCTGCGAGGTGTTGACGCGGGCTTCCGCCACGCGCAACGCCGAGGTCGCGGAGTCCAGATTGGCCTGCGTGCCCGAGCCGGTCTTGCTCAGCGACGACGCGCGGTCAAAGGTCTGCTGCGCGTTGGCGAGCGTCGCCTTGTTCTGGTTGAGGTCGGCCTGCTGCAGATCGTCATCGACCGAATAGAGAGGCACGCCGGGCTTCACCTCGTCGCCCTCGCGCACATTGAGTTTTGTGACGCGGCCACTTTCGTCAGGACTGACGAAGATCATGTCGGCCTCGACCCAGCCCTGGAAGCCCGGATCCTTGCGTTCCTTGCAGCCGGTGAGTACGGCGGCGAGCGCCAGCGCGGCGAGGGTCGTTATTGTCCGCGACGAGGTCATGCCGTCCTCCGTTCGCCAAAAATCAGGTCGAGATGCACCCGAAACATTTCGATCGCATCCAGTGGCGCGTGTTTGCTAAAAAGGCTCTGCCAGATCACCGCGATCAGCGCGGGCGCGATCAGGATCTGCGGAAACTGCGCCAGGTCCTTGCTGCGGATTTCGCCGCGGGCGATCCCAAGCGCGATGGCAGCCCTCATTCCGGCCAGCCCCTTCGACACTACCTCGCGGTAGTAGAAGTCGGCGATATCAGGAAAACGCGGCCCCTCGGCGACGATCAGGCGGACGATGTCGCCCCGCCGCGTCGTCGTTACCTCATGGATGAAGGTGCGGGCAAAACCCTCGATCATGTCGCGGACCGAGCCCCCGACCGGCGGCGGGCCGGAGGCAAGCCGATTCACGAGCGGCACGATCGCGGTTCGGATCAACTCCTCGAACAGCGCCTCCTTGTCCTTGAAGTGCAGGTAGATCGTGCCCTTGGCGACGCCGGCGCGGCTGGCGACATCGTCGAGCCGCGTCGCTGCAAAGCCCCGCGCGATGAACTCGTCCATCGCCGCCTCGATGATTGCCTCGCGCCGCTCGGCGGCGCGCTCGGCGCGGTTGGAAGCGGACTTTTCAGCGGATTTCCGGGCGGTTTTGCTAGGTTGCTTTGCCATGAGCAGAATATGACTGACTGGTCAGTCATTGTCAATTTCGATAGTGAAGCGCCCTTTCACATGGACGTGAGCGGTGTTTGCTGCCCTCTATGATTGTCTGCGGTCCGGGATGCCGGCGATATCCCACATACGCGGGGTACCTGGTCCGGATGTCTCGTCGCGCGCAAAGCAATACGAGCGTGGGATTGCGGCACGATGGATTGCTTCGTCGCTGCGCTGCTCGAGATCTCGAGCAGCGCAGCGACGAAGCAAT
>CADEDX010000958.1 GCA_902826195.1 uncultured Bradyrhizobium sp.
CTGACCGAAGCCGAGGTGGGAGGAGAAACGACGTTCTTGCTGACCCGCCGCGCCGCGACCTTGCGCTCGCACGCCGCGCAATGGGCGCTGCCAGGCGGACGCTGCGACCAGGGCGAGACGCAGGCGCAGGCCGCGCTGCGCGAACTGCATGAAGAACTCGGCGTCGGCCTCGGGGAGGGCGATGTGCTCGGCCTTCTCGACGACTATCCGACCCGTTCGGGCTATCTGATCACGCCTGTCGTGGTCTGGGTCGGCACCAGCGCCGAGATCGTGCCCAATCCGGCGGAGGTCGCCTCGGTGCATCGCATCGCGCTGGGCGATATCGAGCAGAGCGACGTTTTCAGCTTCACCACGATCCCGGAAAGCACGCGGCGCGTGATCCGCTTCCGCCATGCCGGCGAGCATATCCACGCGCCGACGGCTGCTCTTATCTACCAGTTTGCCGAAGTTCTAGCTGGTCGCAACACACGCGTTGCGGAACTGGAGCAGCCGGTATTTGCGTGGAAGTAGGGATCGCAACGTTCATCTCATGATGTGAAATGAACGGCGTGATTACCCTGTCCGGAAGTCAGCTTGCGAAGCCGGATCGTTTCGGCGACGATAGCCTTGCCAACAAATAGCCTTGCCAACAATAAGAACAGTTCGGAGAGCGCCCATCATGTCGACGTGGATCAGGAACCTTGGCGCCGCCGCCGCACTGCTTGCTGCGAGCGTCGCTACCGGTCCAGCACAGGCGCAAAACTATCCCGTGCGCGCCGTCACGCTGGTGATTCCGTTCGCACCCGGCGGAAGCACCTCGATCGTCGGCCGCGCCATTGCCGACAAGATCAGCGACGTGCTCGGCGAGAAAGTCGTGGTCGACAACCGGCCCGGCGCCGGCGGCACAGTCGGCACCAAGGCGGTCGCCAGGAGCGTTCCCGACGGCTATACGCTGCTGCTGGGCTACACCGGCACGCTGGCGATCGGCCCCTCGCTTTACAAGAATCCCGGCTACGATCCGCGCAAGGATTTCGCCCCGATCGGCCTGATCGGCAACGCGCCGAACTCGCTGGTGGTGCATCCATCGCTCCCTGTGAACAACGTGGCAGAACTGATCGCCTATGCGAAGGCCAATCCCGACAAGGTCAGTTTCGGCTCGGCCGGCGCGGGAACGGCGAGCCACATCACCGGCGAATTTTTCGCGCGTGCCGCTGGCATCAAGCTGGAACACATTCCCTACAGGGGCACGGGACCGGCACTGACCGATCTGCTCGGCGGCCACATCCCAATGGCGTTTGCGCCGATCCCGGCCTCGCACCCCAATATCTCCGCCGGCAAGCTGCGTGCGCTTGCGGTCACCAGCGTCACCCGCTCGGGCCTGCTGCCCGACGTGCCGACGATGATCGAAGCGGGCCTCCCCGGCTTTGACGCGTCACTCTATTACGGTCTGGTCGCACCGGCAGGGACGCCGCGCCCGATCATTGACAGGCTGAACAAGGCGCTGCGCGACGCGTTGGCGTCCGACGAGGTGAAGAAGCAACTGGGCAATGACGGCACCGAGATCACGCCCGGCACGCCGGAAGACTACGCCGACTTCATCGACAAGGACGAGAAGAAGTGGTCGCAGCTCGTGAAAGCCAGCGGCGTCGAGCAGGAGTGACGCCAGACCTTTATCGGTAAGCGTCGCAAGTTTTCTGCATTGCCGTTGATTTGCATCAATTTCTCCGTCGGGTCGGCGCCAATATGATGGCGGGTGATTGCTGCGGAAAC
>CADEDX010000959.1 GCA_902826195.1 uncultured Bradyrhizobium sp.
GGCCAGGCGCTCGCAAGGATCGCCGCCGGCTACCCGCAGGAACCTGAACTCGCCGTCCTTGCCGCCCACAGCCTGATGATGCCGGTGCGCGGTGGCGACAAGTCCTCCCTGAAGCAGGCCCTCACACTCATCGAGGCTGTGCTGAAGGCTAATCCCGACGATACCGGCGCGATTCACTACTACATCCACGGCACCGAGTTCGACAGTCGCGCAGAGGACGCGATCCCCTACGCCAACAAGCTCGGCAAGCTCGCGCCGCTGGCAAGCCATCTCGTGCACATGCCGGCGCACACCTTCTTCCATGCCGGCCGCTATCAGGACGCCGCCGTCGTCAACGCACAGGCGATCGAGGCCGACACGAAATGGATGGATCTCGGCGGCGATCCCCGCCCGCCGATGGACGGCAAGTTCATCCTGCCAATGTACTACGCCCACAACCTCTCTTTCGGCCTCGCTGGCGCGATGATGTCAGGTGATGGCGAACTCGCACTGCGCTATGCCGAGCACGCGACGAAGGCGTATCCCGCCTCAGGTCCCGAACAGCGCTGGGATCCGACGCCGCGCACCTGGGTTGCGCTCGCCCGCTACGCGCCGGACCGCATGCTCGCCGTTCCCGCCGTCACGCGCGACGACCCGGAGTTCCGCGCCTATCGCGCCTACGCGCGCGGCGAGGCGATGCTGCAGAAGGGCGACGCCGCCGGCGCACGTCGTGAACTCGACCTGCTTCGCAAGGAGACCGCCGGCGAGGAGGAGCAGCAGGTCGCTGCGGCCGTGCTGGAGGGGCGCCTCGCCATGGCCGAGGGCAACACGCACCGCGCCCTTGAACGCTTCCTGGCGGGGGCCAAACTTCAGGAGGCGAAGCTGACCGAATACATGGACCCGCCGGCCTGGTGGTATCCGGTGCGCCGCTCCGTCGCCGCCGCTCACCTTCGCAATGGCGACTTCGCAAAGGCCGAATCGGAGGCCCGCGCCTCGCTCAAGGCCTGGAAGCACGATCCGCTCGCCCTCTGGGTGCTCGGGAAGGCGCAGGAAGGGCAGGGCCGCACGCAGGACGCTACGGAAAGCCTGAGCCGCGCGCGCGGCCTCTGGCGCGGGGACTTCGACAGCATCACGGTCGAAGTCATCTGACGGCGTATGCCGCACTGCGGAAATCATCCGCCCCGCGGCCGAAATGATCGCTAACGTGCACGGAACTGAAAATATTTCGCAGGTGATGCAGTCTAGCACTGCGCTGCATCGCAGCAGTTTTCGCCTAGACAGTATCAAGTATTTGCGCCGCGATTTCAACGTTCTGGGTCGATACCCCAACGTCTATCAAGGAAACACACACATCTGTGATGTGCTGCCGCTAAGTCATTCCGCGCGCGGCACGGATTGCTGCGCTGCATGATTGGGTGCCCACTATGGGCCGTTGCCGTAGCTACCCCATTCCGTAAGGTCACCGTTGACGCAGGAAGCGCTCGGCCTCCACGATCATAATTGCGCGATCCCATTGTGATTGGGGGAAGCGCAGGCGTCACACAGAAATCAAGGGACGCCTCGGGAGAATCGCTACCAGGGAGGACGCGTCTGATGGCGCAGCTTAATCGTATTTCAATCGTGAGCTTGCTTGCCCTTGGACTGGCCATGCCAGCCATGGCGCAGAATACCGAGACGGGTCCGCAACCGCCCGCCGACGACAATGACCGCGATCGCGATGTCGTCGTCGTCACGGCCTTCAAGCGTGAAGAGACGGTTCAGGACATTG
>CADEDX010000960.1 GCA_902826195.1 uncultured Bradyrhizobium sp.
CGCTTGCGATGGCGCGGATCGGCGAGATTTCCTTCAGCGCCATGTTGACCGAGGCTTCGGTCTCGACGGGCACGAGGTAACCGCCGTCCGGACCCGAGCCGACGGAGAGCGCCTTGCCTTCAAGGTCGAGGAGGCCGGTCGCCTCGCCCTTGCGGATGTAGCCGTCGAACGCGGCTTTTTGTTCGCGGGCGTGATGGCTGCGGGGGGCGCCAGAGCCGAGCTGCGGGCGCGCAGCCTTGAGGCTCATCTCGTCGATGCGGCGCTTGTGGTCGTCGAGCGCGCGGTCGAGACGGTCGAGCTTGTCGGTAGTCAGTGGATCGGCAGCGCCACGCGTTTCGACTTCGGCGATGCGGCGGTCGTTCTCTTCCTTGTAGGTCTCGAAGGCGCGGAGCAGGTCGTCGAGGGCGAAGCCGAGATCGGCCGAGGCCTTGATTTCAGGTGCGGCAGTGGTGGTCATGGAGCGGTTGATCCTTTTGAGCCAGACGTTGAGCGGAGATAGGCGGCGACGGCGGCGCAGCGATCGGCCAGCCGGGACGCCTCGATCGGGTCGGTCGCTGCATCCCGCAGAGCGGCCAGACCCTTGAAGCCCGAGCGGAGCACCGCCCTGGCCTCGGAGCGCGTCAGCCCAGCGTCCTGCGTGAGCCAGCGCTCGAATTCGCGTTCCGATGGCCGTGCGAGCGCGAACGGCCGCGATTTGATGGCGGCGATGCGGGCTTCGGGCAGCAGAGGGAACGTGACGATGGAGATCTCCCACAGGTCAATTTTTTCGATGCGGCGGACGCCGCGATGGCGATCGCGATGTGCCTTGACGGTGCGGAAGCCGATCGAAAGACCGTCGATGGCGCCGGCGCGCATGAGCGAGAGAACCTCGCGAGCACGGGCGACGGTGGGCATCAGGCGACCACGAACGAAGAGACCCTTGGCGTCCTCGGCGATGGTTTCCCAAACGCCGATCGGCTCGGCGGGATTGTGCTGAAACAGCATGCGCACGCCGGAGGGGCCGCGGACGGCGATCGAGTCGCGGAAGGCGCCGGCCATCACAACGTCGCGGCCGAGATCCTCGCGCCCGAATAGTGAGGCATAGCCCTCGAAGCCGCCGTCGTCGGCGATGCTCTTCATGTCCAACGCGGTGAATTTGGCTTCGTGCGGTGCAGTGCCGGCAGGCGTGAGAGGCCGAGGTTCGATCACGATGAGCGCTCCGAATGGGTGAGCACGTCGCGGCCGTCGATGGGGCTGTAGCCCGCGGCGGCGCGCTTCTCGTTGAGTGTGAGGAATGTCGACCTGTCGAGGCGCGCCCAAAGCGCTTCGCGTTCGGACGAAAGCGCTTCGACGGCGTCGAAGTCAGGCCGCAGTTCGAGGTCGGCGTCCCAGGCTGGCGACAGCCAGCGCGAGAGCGCCTTCGATGTCCGCCCGACAAGCGGGATGATGGTCTGACGCCAGAAGCCGCGCGTCGCTTCGGCCATGTTGGCGTAGGTGTTGTCGCCGGGGATGCCGAGCAGCATTGGTGGCACGCCGAGGGCGAGCGCGATTTCGCGGGCGGCGCCATTTTTCGATTCGAGGAAGTCCATGTCCTTGGGCGACAGTGACATCGATTTCCAGTCTAGACCGCCTTCGAGTAGGAGCGGCCGGCCGGCGTTGACGGCGCCCTGGAAACCTTGCTCCAGTTCGGCTTTGAGGCGCTCGTATTGCTCGCCCGTCAGGTTGCCGTCGCGGGCGGTGTAAACGAGGGCGC
>CADEDX010000961.1 GCA_902826195.1 uncultured Bradyrhizobium sp.
ATGACCGAGCACGTCAAGATCGAGAAGAGCGACGGGATTTTGAGCCTGACAATGGCCCGTCCCGACAAGAAGAACGCGCTGACCAACGCGATGTACGGTGCGCTGGCCGATGCCATCCAAGGCGCGGAGACCGATCCGTCCGTTCGCGTGCTGCTGATCCGCGGCGAGGGCGACATGTTCACCGCCGGCAACGATGTCGGCGAGTTCGCCGCCATCGCGACCGGAGCCGTCCAGGGCGAGCGGCATGTCAGCCGCTTCCTGCAGGCGCTCGCCCAGTCGAGCCGCCCGCTGGTCGCCGCCGTCCAGGGCCGCGCCGTCGGCGTCGGCACCACGATGCTGCTGCATTGCGATCTGGTCGTGCTCGCGGAAAACGCGCTGCTGTCGACACCGTTCGTCAGCCTGGCGCTGGTTCCGGAAGCTTCCTCCAGTCTGCTGATGCCGCTCCGCATCGGCTACGCCCGCGCCTTCGAGATGTTCGCGCTCGGCGACGCCGTCGATGCCAAATCCGCGTTCGCCTGGGGGCTCGCCAACCGCGTGGTGCCGCTCGACAAGCTCGACGCCGAGTCGAGAGCGCTGGCGTTGCGGCTGGCGAAGCAGCCGGCGGGCGCGGTCAGCACCACAAAACGGCTGATGCGCAATCCGGAAGTATTGATGGCGCAGATCAAGGCGGAAAGCGCGCAGTTCGCCGCGCGCCTACAAACCGCCGAGGCACGCGAGGCCTTCACCGCGTTCGCCGAACGCCGGCCTCCGGACTTTTTGAAACTCGCAAAATAGCCGGCGTAACCGCTTCTCCCCGCCCGCGACTGGCTGGCGATTGACCGTCCGTGACGGTCCAGCTACCTGTTTTGGGTCGCGCGCGGGGAAACCAATGAACAAGAACAATGACGCTTCCGAATTCGACTATGTCATCGTCGGCGCCGGCTCGGCCGGATGTGTGCTCGCCAACCGCCTGAGCGCCGACGGCAAGCACTCCGTCTTGCTGTTGGAAGCTGGACCGAAGGACAGCAACCTCTGGATCCATGTGCCGCTCGGTTACGGAAAGCTGTTCAAGGAAAAATCCGTCAACTGGATGTACCAGACCGAGCCGGAACCGGGCTTGAACGGCCGGCAGGTGTTTCAGCCGCGCGGAAAAGTGCTGGGCGGCTCGAGCTCGATCAACGGGCTGCTCTATGTGAGCGGCCAGCACGAGGATTACGATCGCTGGCGCCAGCGCGGCAACACCGGCTGGGGCTATGACGACGTTCTGCCCTATTTCAAGAAGGCCGAGAACCAGCAGCGCGGACCGGACAAATACCACGGCAGCGGCGGCCCGTTGCCCGTATCAGACTGGCGGCATCAAGATCCCTTGTCGGAAGCGTTCGTTGTCGCCGCCGCCGAAACCGGCATTCCGACCAATCCCGATTTCAACGGAGCGAGCCAGGAAGGCGCGGGATTTTTTCAGACCACGACGAGCCGGGGCCGTCGCGCCAGCACGGCATACTCTTATCTGCGTCCGGCGAAAACTCGCGCCAACCTGCATGTCGAGACCTCAGCGTTGGCGCAGCGCATCCTGTTCGAAGGCAAGCGTGCCAAAGCGGTCGAATACAAGCAGGAAGGTCGCGTGCGCACCGCGCGGGCGCGAAGGGAAATCCTGGTCTCCAGCGGCGCGTATAACTCGCCGCAATTGCTGCAGCTCTCGGGCGTAGGGCCGGCGGATCTGTTGAAAGAACACGGCATCGAGATCGTGC
>CADEDX010000962.1 GCA_902826195.1 uncultured Bradyrhizobium sp.
ACAGTAGTCGGCGGGAAGGTCGTCTACCTGCGCGATGGCGCGAAGTGACGGTTGCGGCGTGATGTCGGGCACGGGAAAGGCGCTGGCTGCCCCACCGCAGCCAGCGCCAGACCCCGGACCCCGAATGCGCCCCAGCGCTCTTGCCCGCATGAACCAGAAGCAATGAACGTGCCGCTCCGCTGGGGGATCGTCAGGCCTCGAGAAGATGCCGTGTCTGCCGCCCGGATCCCCGGGGGCTGACCATAACGGGCCGGCGCCAGTATATCCGCAAGGCGACCGCTTCCCGCCCCCAGGCCTGTGCTCCGCGGCTGGCAACTTGCGCTTCAGACATCCCCATGTAAAAGCCCCCTCCTGCGCTGGTGAGGTGGCCGAGTGGTCTATGGCGCACGCTTGGAAAGCGTGTGTACGGGAAACCGTACCGTGGGTTCGAATCCCACCTTCACCGCCAGAGGCTTCAGCCTGTTATTCTGTGTAAAACAGACCCCTTTTTGACCGATTTGCGCGACCACGTTCACAGGTCGTGCTGCAGCCAATCCGGAGCCTCTTTTGTTCGGAAGCCTGTAAACGCATCCAGCGGAGCAAAAATGGCGACGCCCGCCAATCGTAACTAACTGAGCGTCGCCGCACTCGCGCTGCGGGCGGTTTGATCCTCTCCGTACGCGTAACCGCGCAAAAGGCTGGGACGCTTTGTAGCTTGCCGTCCGACAGATGTGCCGCACGCTTACGACGCACCTGCGCCGGAGATCACCGTCGGCGAATGGACTGCGATCCAGGTCCTCGTCCCCGCGCGACAACTCCATCCACCGTGAGCCGAGGCAGGCGAGGCTTGCCAAGTCCCGAACACCGTTCGCGGGCTTGATCGTCTCCTTTACCCGGAGCGAGGCCCTGGGGGGGGGGCCGTCAGTGCCCCTCGTGGCCCGCGTGCTCTCCGTGTCCGGCATGCCCTCCGTGTCCGGCATGATCTCCTTGTCCGGCTTGGTGGGCGGCATGCTCGGCGTGCTTGCTATCCGCCTCGCGCATGAAGGCGATGACGTCTTTCGTTTCCTCCTCGCCGAGCCCAAGGTTCGGCATTGGCAGATCCCGATAGCGAGACATGATGGCCAGGGCAGTGGGGTCGCGTTCGGCGATCATCTTGTCCGGTTCGCGAATCCAACGCGCCAGCCAGGCTGCCGGTCGAGAGGCCACCACGCCGGTGAGATCCGGTCCAAGGCTGTCACCCTCACCAATGCTGTGACATGACTGGCAGCGCGTGCGAAAGAGATAAGCTCCTCGCGTATTGTCGGTCACATCAGGGGCGGCGGCGTAACTCTGACTCTTTCGCGCGGACGTTGGCGAGGAGTTGTGCAGGAAGACGGTCAGCAGTTCAGCCAGGTTCTTTGGGTTTTCGTAGGCTGAGCGCTTGATCCACTGAGCGGTCTTTTCATTTCCCATGACGATACTTGCGCTGTGCCCGCGCAGATCATTTGGATCATCGACACGCAGGCCCAGCAGACGCTGAAGCCGCGTCACATCCTCCTTCGATCCCGTGAGAAACCGCCAGCCAGGACCGACATCGTACATGCTCATGAAGTGACGAAGCGCCTCTGGCGTGTCGTTGTTGATCGACACCGAGTACATGAAGATGTCACGGCCGACGCGATCGCCCAGCTGCTTCTGAACAGCGCGCAGCTGCGCAGTGTCGAGCGGACAGACGTCCGTGCATTCCGTGAAAATGAAATTGATGG
>CADEDX010000963.1 GCA_902826195.1 uncultured Bradyrhizobium sp.
CTTTACGCACCAGTGCGTCGGCCAAATCCGCACGGGTCAATGTCTTGCTGCCCATTGGCTAGCGCCTCCCCTAATTTGAAACGAGTAGAAGCTACCGAGCGCGCGCGGGCTGGTCAATGGCTCGGCGACAACAAGAGGCTGAATTTGCAATAAAAATCGTTCAGACGCAATTCTCGTTAACCAGAAGCGGTCGGTTCGGCGCGCAAACGCCGTGCGCTCACCAGCGCGCGAGCACCGCGCCCCAGGTGAATCCGCCGCCCATCGCTTCCATCAAAACCAGGTCGCCCTCGGACAGCCGGCGCTCTTCGAACGCCTGATTGAGCGCCAGCGGGATCGACGCGGCGGATGTATTGCCGTGCTTGGCCAGCGTGGTCATGATTTTCTTGGGATCGACGCCGAGCCGCTTTGCGATGCCATCGAGGATACGCTGGTTCGCCTGATGCGGTACGTAGAGGTCGATCTCGTCGGGTGTGTAGCCGGTCATAACCAGCGTTTCCTCGATCACGCCGGAGATCTTCTGGATGGCGTGGCGGAAGACCTCGCGCCCGTTCATTCGCAGAAAGCCGGTCGTCTTGGTCGAGCCCGGTCCGCCGTCGACGTAGAGGAGATCCTCATAACGTCCATCCGAGCGGATGAGGGCGGACAGGATGCCGCGATCCTCGCGCGTGCCATGCTGAGGTTGCGCCTCGAGAACAACGGCGCCGGCGCCGTCGCCGAACAGCACGCATGTGCCGCGGTCCGACCAGTCGAGAATGCGCGAGAACGTCTCGGCGCCGACGACGATGGCGCGCTTGAAGAGCCCGGTCTTGAGGAAATTGTCGGCGGTCGTCATCGCGTAGATGAAACCCGAGCAAACCGCCTGGATGTCGAAAGCGGCACCCTTGGTGATGCCGAGGCCAGCCTGGATGCGCACGGCGGTTGCGGGGAATGTGCGGTCGGGCGTCGCGGTCGCGCAGATCACGAGATCGATGTCGACGGGATCGATGCCCGAACGAACCAGCGCCTGCCGCGCTGCGGCGATGCCGAGGTCGGACGTCAATTCGTCATCGGCGGCGATGTGGCGTTGCTTGATGCCGGTGCGCTCGGTGATCCACTCGTCCGTCGTATCGACGATGCGCGAGAAGTCGTCGTTGGTCATGATGCGCTTGGGCAGGTAGGCACCCACACCCCGGATAACCGATCGGTTGACGGCCACTTTCTGCTCCTCGCGTGAAGTCACCGGATCTTCGGCCTCAGTCTTCGGGCATTTCGGCGAACTTGCCGTGAAACGCGCTGAGATCCGATGCGATCCGTCCTTTCAGGTCTCCTGCGGCCATCTCGTAGCCGACATTGATTGCGCTCGCAAAGCCGAAAGCGTCGGTGCCGCCATGGCTCTTGATCGCGATGCCGTCGAGGCCGAGGAACACGCCACCATTGACGCGGCGCGGGTCCATCTTGTGCTTCAACGTCATAAAACCGCGTTTGGCGAGCAGCGCGCCCATCTTGGTAATGATCGACTGCGTCATGGCCTCGCGCAGATAAACGCTGATTTGCCGCGCGGTGCCTTCTGCCGTCTTAAGCGCGATATTCCCCGCAAAGCCCTCGACCACGACCACGTCGACCACGCCTTGGCCGATCTGGTCGCCCTCGACGTAGCCGTGATAGTCGAACGGCAGGCCAAGCTCGGGCTGCTTCAGCCATGCGTGCGCCTGTTTGACCTCGTCGGCGCCCTTGATC
>CADEDX010000964.1 GCA_902826195.1 uncultured Bradyrhizobium sp.
CGGGAACAAGTCGGCAGGGCGGAAGGCCCGGGGAAATTTCCGGTGCATCGCCCACGGTTTTATTAAATTTTCGGGTTAACGGGCGATGGTCGCGCGGCCCGGGTTTTTAACGAGGCAAAGCGGAAAGCGGCTGCAGGAAACGGGAATCTTGCGGGGGACGGTGGGGGGTTTGGCGGGGATCGCGGCGAGGTTGAAGAGCTGCGGCTTGTATTGTTCGCCCTTCGGGCCTTCGGCGGCCTTCTTCTTTTTTCCCGGCGCGGTCGCGGCGATGCCTTCCACCCATTTCCACGGTCCGCTGCGGACCGCGTAGACGCCACTCGCGCTCTGGAGAATCAAGTCGGGTCGCAGCGGCGTCGCCGCGCCTGCGCCGTCGCCAGTGAAGGCCGCGAGTACACTGTAGCTGTCGGGGGCGGTGGTGGCCGGTTCCAGCCGCGTTTCGCCGACGACGGCGGCGAGCGTGGCGAAGATGTCCACGACGCCGATCATCTCGCGGCTCGTCGAGCCGGCGGGCACGCGACCGGGCCAGCGCACCAGGAAGGGAACCTTGAAACCGCCTTCCCATATGTCGTGTTTGCCGCCGCGCAGGGCGCCGTTGATTTTCAGGCCCGCCTCCAGGGCGATCTTGCTCGCCCCGGTTTTGCTGCCGGGGTTGATGACGCCGCCGTTGTCACTCGTGAAAATGATGAGCGTGTTCTCGAGCGCGTTTTGTTTTTCGAGCGCGGCCAGGATCCGGCCGACACTGCGATCGAGGTCGTGAATGAAGTCGCCGTAGGGGCCGGCTTTGCTCGTGCCTTTCGTCTCGGCGGAGGGCGTGACGAGTTCGTGCACCGCCACCGGCGCGAAGTAGAGGAAGAACGGCGCGGGTCGGCCGGCCTGTTTCTCCAGCCAGCCGACGGCGCGGTCGGTCAGGTCGCCCATGGTCTTTGGGTCGTCGCGCTCGGGAGCATCGAGCCCGAGCTTGCCCGGTGCGGGCGTGAGGATGCTCGAACGCAGCCCAAACACGCGGTGGTTCTCGACGAAGACGCGCGTGATGTCGTTGTGATTCTGCGGCACGGCGAACTGGTAATCGAAGCCAAGCTCGAGCGGTCCCGGCTTCAGCTCTTTCGTATAATCCACGCGCGGCGCCGTGCCGTAACCCAGATGCCATTTCCCGACGAAGCCGGTGGCGTAGCCGTGTCGCTTCAGCAGCGAGGCCACGGTCGGCCGCGACGTCTCGATCAGCAGCGGGTCGAGGGTGTTCGCGACACCGCCATGATTCAGCGGCGTGCGCCAGCAATACCGGCCGGTCACGAGCGCATAACGCGTCGGCGTGCAGACGGAGGAAGGCGTGTAGGCATCGGTGAAGCGACGTCCCTCGCGCGCGAGCCGGTCGAGGTTCGGCGTGCGGATGAGTTGTGGATCCGCGCCGTAAGCGCCGACGCTGCCGTAGCCGAAGTCGTCCGCGAGGATGACGACGATGTTGGGCCGCGGAGTCGCGGCCGTGGCGGCAAGGACGAGAGCCGCGCAACCGAAGAGCAGGCGGAGGATTGATTTCATCGGATGAGGTTGGGACAGCTGAGGTGAAAGCGAACGCATCATCGCGCGGCGGCGGCGACCGCGGCGGACGCGGGCGCAGGGACTTCATCGGTGGGCGCCAGTTCCCCGCGGATCACTTTCCCGGCCAGGCCGGTGAGCCGCAGGTAATGGTCGCTCGGCA
>CADEDX010000965.1 GCA_902826195.1 uncultured Bradyrhizobium sp.
ATGATACCCCTGATGCAGGAAGGAGCGCCCATCGCCCCGGCTACTATAGCAGTTACCCGGGTGGCTACTGCGTCAGCAGCAGTAACATCTCCGGGCTTTACGCACGGCCGACGCTTTTTCCGCGCTTCTATGTTGGCTGGGAAAGGTGATTGCCCTAGCCGCTCGGAACTCAACTTTTGTCGGCAAATTCCCAGGCATCGAACTCTCGACGCGCCGTTTTGCTTCTGTTCCTGGGTCACTAACGATAATGTAAAGCCGACGCTGGCTTACATCGATGGCCATCATTTCCGTACGCGAATGCACTGCCGTACGAGCACCGCCGACATCGAGCTTCAATCGCTGTTTTGATTCGATACTTGCGGCTCGATCTCGGTGCCTGCCCCATCGTATTCTCCATTTTCGCCAGGACGGCTCAGATCAGCAGACGCCTCACGCCAGCTGATCGGCTGCCGCAACGATTCGCGCCGGGATCGGGGCATGGATCATCGGAACTGCTGCTCGGATCCCGGCCTGGTTCAACCAGCGACGATCAAGGCAAATTCCCATGTAGCCAACATCACACCGGCTCCGCCGAGCAGCCAGAATGCGACTCCCCCTTTTATCGTTCTTATCATTTTGTTCCTCCTCTTCGTCGGTTCGGGTCAGCCAGCAAATCGGCCGCTGGTACCGACGGTCCTCTCAGTGCGCCCATCCACGCCTCTCGTCTCATAATGGGAAAAATTGGCAAGAACGTGGGACACCTGTCAGCAAGGATGCCCTAAATACGCCGCCGCCGGATGGGACTAGCGGCGACAATGTTTGCGCTAGACGCTAAGATTGTTAAACCAGCGGCCTGCGTTGTACCGTCGTCAGGCAGCCGTTCGAGAGAGTTGGCAGTGGGTATGGTGTAACCTGGCATTACAATTGCTGAGGGACTCGGTGTGGCTCGTGGAAACATCCGATGTTGACGGACGTAGCTATCTTGCTTGGACTTGGTTTCGCGGCCGGCTACGGTTTGCGCGCTTGGATCTCGACCAGGCGGCGGCGCGCTATCAGGAAGGCCCGCGGAGATTGAGCATTCGAAAGCCCGTGCACCCCGGTAGGCTCGACGTTGGTGGAACGAAATCCGGTCGTCTCCAGCATAAATCGTCCATTGATGGATCCGACGATGCCGTCCCAGCCAGTCGACGCCGTCATGATCCGTCAATGTTCCATGGCCTGCAGATCGTTTTGGCGTTGATGAGGAATGTTGAAACCGCTTTGGAAGTGTACGTATTGACTGTGCTATTGCCCGCTGAAAGCAGGCGTTCCTCCCACGGATAAAGAAGCCTCGGATCAAACAAAGCAGCCGGGTTCAATCGGCTGGCATCGTGCGCCGTTACTCTTGCCCGGCTTTGGGGCGATTGACGATTGTTCATGAAGGTTGCTCTCGGGAAGTCAAGGAACGCTTGCCTAGAACCCACTTGATCTTGAGTTGTCATCGGAGATGCCGCATTCAGTTGCCGTCTTTGTTTCTCGGCGCAAGCGATGTTGGCTGTATGATGTTCGCCCTGGACCGGGCAAGATAGGCAAGCTCGATCGCGTGCAAGAAAGTGCGGTTGAGCATCCTCGCGGATGTCGGGAGATATCGGTCAGGCATTGAGCCAGCGCACGTTCTCGCTTCCGGTCTCGCGATGGCTAATCGTCTGGCGCGGGAGGTTGAAGGCCGCGCAC
>CADEDX010000966.1 GCA_902826195.1 uncultured Bradyrhizobium sp.
AATGTTCCGACTTCGCGTGCGGAACGCACCAGCTTCGTGCTGAGCGACGCGGAATGGCGCCAGCGCCTGACGCCGCAGGCCTATGCCGTGCTGCGCCAGCATTCGACCGAGCGCGCCGGCACCAGCCCGCTCAATGCCGAGAAGCGCGCGGGCACCTTCGTGTGCGCCGGTTGCGACCAGGCACTGTTCGACGCGGCGGCCAAGTTCGAGAGCGGCACCGGCTGGCCCAGCTTCTTTCAGCCGATCGAGGGCGGGGTCGGCACCACTGCAGACCGCTCGTTGTTCATGACCCGAACCGAGGTGCATTGCGCCAGATGCGGCGGGCATCTCGGCCATGTCTTCGAGGACGGGCCGCGGCCGACCGGCCTGCGCTATTGCATGAACGGCGCCGCCCTCGCCTTCAAGCCGGCGTGACCGCGATGGGCGTCACGTCGCGGCGGCGTCTCCTCGGCGGATTGATCATCGCGCTGGGGATGATGGGCGGGCTCAGCCTGGCTCAGGCGCAAACGCCGGCGCCGGGCACACCGGTGGCGATCGCGACCTTCGCCGGTGGCTGCTTCTGGTGCATGGAGCCGCCCTTCGACAAGCTCGACGGCGTGCGCGCGACCATCTCCGGCTATACGGGCGGCCATACTCAGAATCCGACCTATGAGCAGGTCTCGGAGGGCGACACCGGCCATGCCGAGGTGGTGCGCATCGAGTACGATCCGGCGAAGATCACCTATGCGCAACTCCTCGAGGTGTTCTGGCGCAACATCGATCCGCTGACCGCCAATGCGCAGTTCTGCGACCACGGCGATCAGTATCGTTCCGGCATCTTCGTCCATGACGCCGAGCAGCGGCGGCTGGCCGAAGCATCGAAGGCGGCGCTGGTGGCGTCCAAACGCTTCGACCAGCCGATCGTGACGGAGATCACTGATGCCGCGCCGTTCTATCCGGCTGAGGCGTATCACCAGGATTACTATCGGAAGAATCCGCTGCGCTACCAGTACTACCGCTATTCCTGCGGCCGGGATCAGCGTCTGCACGCGCTGTGGGGCGAGGCCGAGTAGAGGCGCTTGCGGGGAGTCCTCATCCGCAATCGGACTCCCGGTACGGATCGAACTCGGGAAACATCGCGCGGTCCTCGCGTTGGCTCCAGTCGCGCATGAGCGACCGTCCATCGAAGTGCGGTGGCGGATCAACGCCGATGAGATCGAGGATTGTCGGCCCGAGGTCGTAAGGCGTCGCCGCCGGCCGCGCGCCGGGCGACAGTCTCTCGTCCTTGAACCAGGCGAAGCCATGTCGTGAATGCCCGCCGGTGCGGCGCAGCGGAACGGGACCGATGCGCCCGACCAGCGTACTATCGACGACATCGCAAGGTTCCTGCGTCCATTCGACGAACAGATCGGCGGGCGGCAGGTGCGGACCCTCGTCAAGCGCCGTGCGCCGCGTGCGAAAGAAGCGCTCGACGAGCGGCTTGCCGGTTCGTGCGTCCCGCAGGCTGGCGATGGCCCGGGCGATCCTCGTCAGCATCTGCTCGTATTGCGCCGGGTCGATCCATCCCTGGGGATCACGGCCCTTGACGTTGAGGCGCACCATGCCTTCGTCGAGGCCGGGAATCGCGAAGGCGGCCATGGCGGGCCAATCACGGGCGTACCATGCGGCAGGGATCCAATTGATACCCTCGTGCATTCTGGGCTTCGTGGG
>CADEDX010000967.1 GCA_902826195.1 uncultured Bradyrhizobium sp.
GGTGGGACCATTTTCCGGCGCGGTAGCCTCGCGCTTGCGTGATCTTTTCGCGCCGTCTGCAGGCTTGACGGCGTCGCCGCTGTCCGAACAGGCGAGCCCCTGTTTCGCGGCCTCTTCCAGCACCCACGCGCAGAATGCCGCCACCTTGGGCCGGGTCTCGTGTCCTTCCGGGCAGACGACGTGGAAGGAACGGTTCGAGGAAATCGTGAGCGCGAACGGCATCACGAGTCGGCCCAGTCGGACATCGTCGAGGGCCAGCGCTTTCGGTGCGAGCAGAACGCCGGCACCTTCGAGCGCCGCCTCGATGGCGTGATCGGCACTCGAAAAATGGAGGCCGCGACCAAGATCGAGGTTCTCGGCGCCGGCCGCTTTCAGCCAGTCGATCCAGGTCGGCAGGCCGAACATGCGGCCGAGCGAATCGTCGTGGATGATCGGGAAACGGACGAGATCGGCGGGCGTGTTGAGCGGCCCGTATTGTTCGATCAAGCGCGGGGCAACCACCGGCAGCGTCTCGATGGCGAGAAATTTGCGCGCCCACAGCCCCGGAAACGGACCGGTCGCATTGCGAATCGCGACATCGACGCCGTCGCCGACGAAGTTCGCGAACGACTGAGTTGCGGAGATGCGGACATCGAGGTCCGGTTGGTTCGACAGAAAATGATGAAGGCGCGGCGCCAGCCATTTGGCGGTGAAGCCGGGGGGCGCGCTGACCACCAGGATCTGGCCGTCGAACGTGTCGAGCAGGCGTTCCACGGTCTGGCGGATCTGGAGAAAGGCCGCGTTGAGGCCGGGGTAAAGCACTTCGCCGGCCGGCGTCAGCGAGATCGAGCGGGCGTTGCGGTTGAACAGTCGCTCGCCGAGGAAGGATTCGAGTCCGGCGACCTGATGGCTCAGCGCCGCCGGCGTCACGTTCAATTCGTCGGCGGCGCGTGAAAAACTGCCATGGCGGGCGGTGGCCTCGAAGGCGCGCAGCGCGTTCAGCGGGGGCAGGAGCTTTGCCATATGAGATTAGCTTTCCTCATGTGTGTGGTGAGGAACCATCGTTTGAAGATCAGCAAATGCTAGCGCATATATAGTTCACAAACAAAACAAGAGTTGAGGAGAGCTAACATGAGCACAAATTACCTGAACCAGCCGGAGATCTCCAGAGAGTTGATCGAGGCATCGATGAAGCGGGCTCGGATCGCGCGCTCCAACGCACTTTGGGACCTCCTGGGTCAGCTCTTTTCGCGCCCTGAGCACAAGGCCGACGAGGCCGAAGTCCACAACGCGGCCAAGACCGGTTTCCGGCTCGGCTGATCGAGTAGCGGGTCGCGGTTTCGTACGCCCTCCCTTCGCGTCCCGGCACCAGCGGGGCAGCTTGGTCAGACGGCCAGGCTGCCCCGCAGCGTTTCGCGCATCCGCTGATCGGTCATGTTCATCGACAGGGGGGTCACGGAGATGCGGCCATTGTAGACCGACCACAGGTCGGTGCCCTGGCTCGGGTTGGACCGCCGCCGGGCGAAGCCCAGCCAGTAGTAGGGGTTGCCCCAGGTATCGTGGCGCTCCTCGACGCCGAGCGGATTGATGTCGCGGCGGCCCTGCTCGGTAATGTCGATGCCGCCGACCTCGTCCGGCGCGCAATCGGGGAAATTGACGTTCATCAGCACGCCCTGCGGCCACTCGATTGCGAGCAGGCGGCGGATC
>CADEDX010000968.1 GCA_902826195.1 uncultured Bradyrhizobium sp.
GGCTTCGTCAAGCAGTCGAACGGCCACATCAATATCTACAGCGAGGAGGGCCACGGCACGACCGTGAAGCTCTATCTGCCGGCGGCGGCGGGCGTGCCGGAGGCGCAAGCCGCCGAGGCTAGCGCCTTGGGGGCCGAACATGGCGATGAGACGATCCTGATCGTCGAGGACGATGCGCTGGTCCGCGAATACGTCATGACGCAGATCGGCCGGTTCGGGTACCATACGATGGCCGCCGGCAATGCCGCCGAGGCGCTGGCGATTATCGACGGTTCCGAACACGTCGATCTGCTGTTCACGGATGTGATCATGCCCGGCGGAATGAACGGCCGGCAGCTTGCGACGGAGGCGCAGAAGCGGCGCCCGTACCTCAAGGTGCTCTATACGTCCGGCTATACCGAGAATGCCATCGTGCATCATGGCCGGCTCGATGAAGGCGTGCTGCTGCTGCCAAAACCTTATCTCAGCTCCGATCTCGCACGGATGATCCGCATCGCGCTGGCAGCGTGAATTCTTCCCGGCCAGCGTTCCTGCGATGACAACCCATCGCGGAGATAGTGCGCTCATCACTGGCGAGCCCCTGCCGCCGTGATCCCCGACGATAACCAGGTCGAGGCGGTGTGGCAGCTGGGCAGTGGACCGGTTTCCCGCCTTTCCGGATCATGCTCTAAGTATCGACAATATTTGCCTCAGCCCAGGACAGGATATTCTGGACATGTCGATGCTCACCCCACATGGCGCATGCCTGCTGTGGAAGCCGGAATTGATCTGGCTGAACGTCGTTTCCGACGCCCTGCTCGCCGCCACCTTCTTTGTGACCGCATTCGTGCTCGGCTTCTACGTGTGGCGGCGGCGGCGCGAGGTCATGTTCCGCAGCGTATTCTGGACATTCGCGATCTTCGCCGCGGTCTGCGGTCTGACCCGCCTGCTCTCGATCCTTACCCTGTGGGTGCCGGCCTACGGCATCGAAGGCCTCGCCAAAGGCTTCCTGGCGCTGATATCGATCGGCGTCACGGCGGCATTGCTGCTGCTGCTGCCGCGGATCCTGGTGTTGCCGACCCGCATCCAACTTGCGCACGCCAAGGCGGCGCTCGAGGAGGAAATGGAACACCGCCGCAATGCCGAGGCCATGGTCCGGCGTTTTCAGGAGATCGAAGCCAACGAGGCCCAGGTCCGGCAGGCGCAGAAGATGGAGGCCATCGGCCAGCTCACCGGCGGCGTGGCGCACGACTTCAACAACATTCTGACCGTGATCACTGGCACCATCGAAATCCTCGCCGACGCGGTCAAGGATCGGCCGAACCTCGCCCAGATCACCGACATGATCAGCGCCGCCGCAGCGCGGGGGGCCGATCTGACGCGGCATCTTTTGGCCTTCTCGCGCCGGCAGCCGCTGCAGCCGCGCAACACCGACGTCAATGCCCTGGTCATCGATTCCGCGCGTTTGCTGCGGCCGACGCTGGGCGAGCAGATCGAAATCGAGTCGATGCTGGCGCACGATTCTTCTCTGGCACTGATCGATCCCAGCCAGCTTTCGACCGCGATCCTGAACCTCGCGCTCAACGCGCGTGACGCCATGCCTGATGGCGGCAAGCTGACGCTCGAAACCAAGAATGTGGTGCTCGACGAGAGCTACCCGAGCATGAACAGCGAGATCAAGCCGGGCAACTACGTCATGGTGGC
>CADEDX010000969.1 GCA_902826195.1 uncultured Bradyrhizobium sp.
GACTACGCGCTGGTCGACACCGAGCGCGGGCTGCTGGTGCTGGCGGCGTCGCTGTTTCGCGGTTTCGGCACCGTGCTCGCGGGCCGGCTGGCCGCGGCTTTCGCGATTGGTTCGGCGGCGCATGCCGTGAGCTATTCGATGGGTGCGACGCCGCTCGTTTCGCCGGCCCATGCGCCTCTGATCGCGTTGTCGACAGGCAATGTCGTGGTGTTCTGGTATTTCACGCGGGCGCTGTTCGATGAGGCGTTCAGGCTGCGCTGGTGGCATGCGCTGGTGTGGGCGGCGGTCGCAGCCTTCAGTTTCGTCAATTGCATGTGGCTGGCGCCGGCATCCGGTATGCGGCTGTCGATCATCGCGATCAATCTGCTGGCGCTGGGCTTTATCGTGCTGGCGGTCGCGCAGACGGTCGCGTCCTGGTCGTCCGATCTGGTCGAGCGCCGCCGCAGTGTCCGTGTCTTTATCGTCGGCGCCGCGGCCCTCTATGGCGGGCTGAATGCGGTGCTGCAGATCGCCATGTCCGGCAGCGGCAGCGCTGAAATCGCCAACACGGTGAATCTGGCCGTTCTGGCCGCTGTGGTGGCGTCGATCTGCTATGCTATGATGCGCGTCGATGGCGCCGATCTGTTCCCGGCGCCGCCTGAAGTCCAGGCCGATACAAGCGCTGCGGCGGTAGCCGAATCGAGCGCCGCCGATCAGAAACTCATCGACGCGCTGATGCGGCTGATGGCCGATGAACGCATCTATCGCCACGACAACGTTACCATCGGCACGCTCGCGACCAAGCTTGGGATACCTGAATACAGATTGCGGCGGCTGATCAACCAGCGGCTCGGCTACCGCAATTTCAACGTCTTCCTCAACGAGCACCGGATCGCCGAAGCCAAGGCGGCCCTTGCCGATCCCAGCCAGGCCGAAGTCCCCGTCATTACGATCGCGATGGACGCCGGCTTCCAGTCTCTGGGGCCGTTCAACCGCGCCTTCAAGGCCACCACGGGCGTCACGCCGACCGAATATCGCCGGCTCAAGGCGACCGCGGCCTGATACTTATCCTTATGTAATTTCTTCACTATTCCAGAATCGGCGAGGCGTCTCCGGGTTTGGCCAAGGCGATTTCCAAATCCGGCGAGCCGCGATCAATGCAGTCGCCATGATGTCCGGCACCCGCTTTTGCGTCATGCCGGAGGCCCCCGTGAAACGACGAAATCTCATCCTCATCCTCGCCAGCACCACCGCCCTCAGCGCGCTCGTACTGACGGCCGCCCGCGCCCGCCACGTGCCGAAGGTCGCGACGGGTTTCGTCGCCAATGTCGTCTGCACCGAAACCTTCGTCTCTGGCCTCGAGCCTGCGCGCGTGTTTGCCGAGACCCTGTCGGCGATGCCCGGCGCCGGGCTGATCGCCTGGGCACTCGACTATCGCGTCGATCGCACGCGCAAGGATGTCACGGTGACGCTGTTCGGACTGGGCCGAAGCCACGCCGTCTTCCGCGGCGAGGGCCTCGGCTGCTACCTCGACCATGGCGGGGCGGTCGCCGACAGCTCGGTGCCGGCGCCTGATGCGAAGGTGGCGTTGCTGCCCGACGTCGCCGCTCCGTCCGTCGTCGCGCCGCAAACGCCGCAACTGGCCGCCGCGCTCGACCGCGCCTTTGCCGAGCCGGACAAATCGACGCCGCGCAATACGCG
>CADEDX010000970.1 GCA_902826195.1 uncultured Bradyrhizobium sp.
CATCGCGCATGTTGTATGCGTTCTCGCGCGACGGCGGCATGCCGGCCGGGTCGGCGGCGCTTGCCAAGGTGTCGCCGCAGTACCGCACGCCGGTCAACGCCATCTGGGCTGTGGCGACGCTCGAGATCCTCTACGTCTTGCTCGCCCAGTTCGTTTCCATCGGTGGCACCAACCTCTACACCATCGTCGTCAACTCGACGCTGGTCTTCCTGTTTCTGTCGTTCATCATTCCGATCGTGCTTGGCATGATGGCCTACGGCACGCCGAAGTGGCCGAACCCAGGCCCGTGGTCCATGGGTGCGGGAATGTTCAAGCTGACCTGCATGCTGTCGGTGGTCGGCATGGCCGTCATCTTCTTCATCGCCGTGCAGCCGCCGAACGACAAGGTGCTGTGGATCGTCATCGGCTTCGTCGTTCTCACCGCAATCCTCTGGTTCGCCTTCGAGAACAAGCGCTTCGCGGGCCCGCCGATCGGCGAGGAAATCAAGAAGCGCGCGGCGGCGATCGCTGCGGCCGAACGCGCCGTCGGCGAAGCCGGCTGACCCGTGCATACAACGCGTCCGGCGCCGGGCGCGCCGCAGCGGCCCATGCCGCTACGCCGCAATGCCGAATCGCCGCGCCATGCCGGCTTCGTCGATGACACCCCAATGCTCGACGATTCGCTAGTCCTGCATGTGAACGAAGTCGATGGCGTCGACTATCGCGTTCCTGCGCCTGCTGCTCGACAGACGTAGGCAAGGCATGGCGAGCAGCACGAGGTTGATCTTGATCAGCCGCTTCATCTTGTACTAAGCCAAGGGCGCGCCGCTGAGCACAATCCTCAGCGACAACATCGAGGTCGGCGCCACCTCGCGGCGCGTTGCCGAGAACGTCAACGTCACCGGCGGCGTCACGTACGACGGCGCGGCCCAGCTGTCGATCAGCGGCGCCAGCCTCGTGGGCGGCTCGGTGCAGGTGCAGCGCGGGGCGGGGGCCGAAGGCAATGCAGTAAGTGATGGCCGCGACCTGTAGCGGCCGCAGCGCGCGCCACCTCGCCTTCAGCATCCGGTCCGGGCAGGTAGGTCTGCCCCATGTCTTCGACCGGCAGCTTCGGGGCGGCGAGATCAGGACAGTGGATGTCGGCTCAGGGGGTCGGGCGTTGCCGACGGTCACGCCTGACTGCTCGCCCCGAAGCCGCCATCCGGCTTCATCAAAGTCGGATGCCGGCAGCAGTCGTTGACCGACCGCGGTCTCGGCCATCAGCCGTCGCTCGCGAAAGGCAGGTTCATGGCACGCCACCATGCCACCATCAACTCGATTCGGGAACTGCCGGCCGTCGATCTGACCCTCGCGAATCTCGGTCTCCCATTCTCATCACCGTCAGTGGCGCCGTCTCGCGGCCAGTCGATGCAACTGACTCCGGCGGGCCCACACACGACGCCGCGGTTCAGGCGGCCATGCGCCCGGACCGCGGCAAACAACTGGGCCAACCATCAATGGCTGTCGCCTTCAGATCGACAGAGGCCGTGTTGTGCTGCAATGGCAGCAGGAATCGCCACACCCCATGCGCCTGCCCCGTCGCTTCGATGACACCCTGATGCACGCGCCCGACGCCCGCGGAGCCGTCGACGCAGCGCTGCTCGTCGCGCTGCGCGCATGGTGCGAGGGCGGTGCCTTTCCGGTGATGACGGAGCCGC
>CADEDX010000971.1 GCA_902826195.1 uncultured Bradyrhizobium sp.
TGGGCGGGCGAATAGATCGCATAGACCTGCATCGGCGCTGGGCCAGTATTGGTGATGTTGTGCCAGGTCCCCGCGGGGACGAGCACACACCAGCCGTCCGAAACGTCCTTCTCGAACGTCAGCTTGTCCTTCGCAGATCCCATCTGCACGCGGCCGCGACCGGAATCGAGGCGAAGGAACTGGTCAGTCTCCGGATGCGCCTCAAGGCCGATGTCGCCGCCGGCCGGAATCGACATCAGCGTCACCTGCAGATAGCGCCCGCTCCACGCGACCGAACGGAAGCTCGTGTTTCCCTTCGTCGCCTGTTCGATGTCGAACGACTGCGGCTGCGGACCAATGTCCTTTATCCTGTCAGGGGTGCTTGCCATGGCCGGTCTCCAGGAGCTTGCGACAGCGAGTTGCCTCACATCGGCGCCGCTCGTCGTCGCCCGCATGCGCCGAATGCTGCTGAATGTCGGTACGCTAGGCGACGGCAGCACGGCTCATGCGAGATCCCGCCACCCCTGCGGGGCCAGCCTGCAGCTCGGCTACCCTTCGCGACGAAGGGGGCGCGGCGCCATCCGCTGCGCAACACCCTGGATGAGCTGCAGAGCCTGGCGCGCATCTATCGGCTTGTAGATCACGAAGCTGGCCCCCCGCGGCCAACAGCCTTTCGCGGGTAGCCGGAGACTGATCAGACGTGCAGGCCAGTATCGGGATGGCCGATAGCGATGTGTCCGTCTCCTCCCGCAGCCAGATGGCAAAATCCGAGCCCAGCTCCTGTGGGTCGGCCATGTGCTCATCAATGACAACGATATCGACGTGGTGCTTTCCAATCAGCGCCTTCGCTGAACCGAGATCGCGCGCGCCGATATGCTCCATGCCTGCCGCCGCCAGCAGCGCGCTCCAGCTGACCTGAATGCGCTCGTGATCGTCGAGAACAAGAGCGGTTAGGCCTTCGGTAGATCCATGCACCAGCTACATCCTCCACTAGGGGAGGACATCGTCACGCTTGCCGGCTTTCAAATTGTTCGGGGTCAAGAACTGCTGCGACAATTGAATCACGACCATTGGCCATGTCGGTGATGTGGTATCTGCGCGCGACGCGCCAGCACGCTCCCGCTTCAGTCTCTGCTGAACCCTTGTATCGATGATCATGCGCAGGACGGCGTCGAACAGCGTCGAGGTCGCGGGTTACGCCAGCCCGAGGAACGTCCGCAGACGTTCAAGTTCTTCGTCGAGCGCTCGCTTGAACCGCGCATCTCGGGGCGGCTTGCCGGACACATAGCCGAGCTGGGACTGCAGCCGGTTGTCAACGACAGCAAGGTTGCCCCAGCCAATGACGTCGTCGCGCCACAAAAGCGGCAGGGCATAGTATCCGCGCACCCGCTTGGCCGCCGGGACATAGGCCTCGAAGCGGTATGCCCAACCCCAGAGAGTTTCGAAGCGGCGGCGGTCCCAGACGATCGGATCGAACGGCGCAAGGAGGCGCACGTCGCCTTCTGCCACGTCTACGGAGCTCCAGCGTCTGGCGCCCGGGTTTTCGTTGGCCGGCCAGTACCACCGCGCGCCATCGACTTCTGCAGACGGCAGTCGCGTCCGCGCACGTTGCAACGCCGCGCGACAATCACCAGCCCACTGCGGGGCGCCGCTTCGAAGTCGGCCCACAAGCTCCGCCAGCGACCGCTCAGGCAAC
>CADEDX010000972.1 GCA_902826195.1 uncultured Bradyrhizobium sp.
GACCGGTGGGCAACCGAACATCGGCAAGACGTGACGCACCTAGCGAAAGTGCGGCCAGGCAGCTTTGCGCACATAGGGCGATGGGGGCCTGCGTACGGCCCTGAACACCCATGGCTCCTTGCTTCAATACAACCGACATCTGGTCCAAAGGAAAAGGCTCGGGCTCGCCAGCTTCCCGAAACAATGGCTCAGGCGCTTCTGGCAAGTGCGCCAATTTCATCTCGTCAAGAAACTGCGTTGTCTTTGCGCCATCAGCCATGACGACGCCCTCCCGACGGAATGCCGCGCGGATTGGCGGCGCCGGCCTTCAGTCCGGATGCAATGGTCGCATCAACACTTTCCGCGCCATCGTCGTGGACCAGTCCGCAATCCTGCGCCGCTGCAAGGAGGCCGTGCGCGAGTCGTTCAAACGGAACGTGCCCAGCAGCCGCCAGTCCGCCTAAGCGCGCGCTGGCGCGGAACAGAGCAGCGTTGCGTCCACCTTTTTCCGCCATCGCCAATCGAGCCAGCTCACCCTCCAAAACTGCCTTTGCATATTGGGAGGTTTCGCCGCGCCACGGTCTGACGGGGACGCAAGGCGCGTGGGGCGGCGGCTCGGGCTTGCGCGCCAGTTCCCGCAACCAATCCGGCATGAGCGGCAGCTCAGAGACGGAAAGGAGCGGGATGATCCAACGATACCCTTCAGTCGGTGGCGCCGTCGCCAATGCATGCCCGGCCTTGATGTCGATACCAGGACCCAGCGCGCCAGGAGCCAAACGCAACGGCACTTCGGGGCCGCTGAAATACAGGTGCAGTCCACCGCGCCTGGTCCGGACACGCGGTCCCTTTGGGACTTCGCGCCCTGACCGCAGGCGATCGAACGCCGCGATGCCATCCGCGAGATTGGCGTGCCCTCTATCGAGGTCCAGCACCACTATGCCGCGAGCAACGACAGCGATACCGCCAGCGGTGACGCCCTGAAAGCGAAAGCGGGTTTCGCGCGGATCTGCCGACACGCTGGGCCAGGCTTTGAGCATCGGCCGGCGAGCCGCGCTCAACGGAATTGTGGGATAGCCCAGCGCACTCAATTCCAACGCAGCTTGAAGGATGCTATCTTGTAATTGCGTTGTCTGATCGGACTGCGCGGAGCTATTGCGCTCGCCGGCTCCCCCGCCGGCGGGCGCTTCCATTTTGTTGATCATGGTTCAGCCTCCACCCTTCGGCCGGTCGGAGGTGGAGTTGCGCGGCTCGCCCAATTGTTCGAGGGCCCACTCGTCCAAATGATCGGGACCGTAGTAGCGGCGGCCCGCGCATTTGTGGAACTTTGGTCCGCATCCTGCCCAAGCGTGATTGGCCAGCGTGCGAGGGGTTATGATTATGCCGTGCTTCTCGCGGAGATGTTTGGAAGCATCCGGCGTCGTGAGCTTAGGTGTCATGAAGTCTCCCTGGGGCTGCCCTCCGAATCGGCGGGCGTCAGGGTTCTTCATTTGCGGCCTTTTTCTTCAGCGTTCAAAGTCAGCAAATATGGGGCTGCTCGCTATTTGCTGACCCTTCCCTTCTTTGCTACCCGTCGCGACGTTCTACGAGCCTCCTCCCGCACCAATGAGGCTCCAGCTGCAAATAGGGGTCCTTTAGCCCGATCCTTCTCTAAGGTTTCAGCTTCGCATATGGCGTAGTAAAATGACGTCGTGC
>CADEDX010000973.1 GCA_902826195.1 uncultured Bradyrhizobium sp.
GTGGTTGAGCATCAGCCAGGGCACCAGCTCGGGGAAAATTTCACGGGTAAAGGCCACCTGGTACATGGCCTGGTCGTGCGGGCCGACCTTGACGTCGTGCCAGCGTCCAAGCGTGACCGAGAAGCGCTCGCCGATCCAGATGCGCAGCCGCTCGGCCTCGGCCCGCGTCGTCGCCGGATCATAATAGATATGGGCGTGATAGCTCGCGATCTCGCTCAGGGGTCGCGGACTGCCCGCCGCCGGTCTATCCGTCATTGCCCGTGCTCCACGCCATCGTTGCCCTGAACCGGCCGATGATCGCTGCAACCGGAGGCGTGGTCAATTGTTCGGCAGTCGATGAGCGGCGTCAGCCCGGCTTTTTCTTGCTGCCCTCGAAGACCGTCATGCCGGCGGCGGGATCGAGGTCGACATCGGTCGCTTCGGTCAGGCGCGCCATCGTCATGTAGAAACCGATGGCGAGAATGGATTCGACGACCTCCTGCTCGCTGAAATATTTTCGCATGGCGGAAAACACCGGCTCGGGGACGCGGACATTGTCGATCACCTCGCGACCGAACGCCAGCAGCGCCTGTTCGGCGGCGTTGAAGGCGGCGTCCTCATAGTTGCACTGCTCCACGCCGTCGATCTGCTTTTGCGTGACGCCGACGCCGAGCGCGATCGGAACGTGCTGCCGCCACTCGTAGACGCCGTGCTGCCGCTGGGCGACCTGCAGGATCAGCAATTCGCGATTAACGTGGCTGAGCTTTTGCTTGTGCAGGATCGAATTGGCGAACCGCATCGCCGGAATGAAATTGGCCTCGGCATGCGCCATCATTCGAAAAATGTTCAGGACGACCGGCATCCTGTCAAAGGACGCGCGCACATCGCCGGTGGTTGCCGCCGGGTCGATCATGGGAAGTCTTGCCATCTGCCGCTCCTTGTTTCTGCTTCTCGTTGATGCGGAGACTTCCGCGTTTTCCTGCAGATTACGTTACAAATGCGACGCGCGTCAGCGCTTGACATCTCGGATCGGATCAGAGCCATCCCAGCCGGCCGCGACCTTGCGGATGTGCTCAAAGAAGCTCCCTTTGCTGCCGCTGATGTCGGAAATCTCGACCACGGTACCGGGATGGGCCTGCGTGTCGAAATAGGCGAAGCGGCCCTTTTCACCGCCGATCTGACCTTCGTGCCCGACTTTGTAACCGAGGCCAAGCGCGCGGTCGTAGAGGCCCTGATAATCCCTGGTCCAGTAAGACATGTGCTGCAGGCCTTCCCGGCCGGAGTCCAGGAACTCCTTGTACATCGATGGCGCATCGTTGCGCTGCTGGATCAGCTCGATCTGGATATCGCCGGAATTGGCGAGCGCGATACTCATTTCTACTGCGGAGTCGTTGCCCCGGTGCCGAAAGTAGTCGGTCTTAACTCGATCGATGTAGTACCAGGGTCCCACGCCAATCACGTTGACCCAATGGTCCATGGCGGCGCGGATATCCCGCACGACATATCCGTTCTGGCAGACTGCCCCAAAAATACGACTCATGACGACCTCCCGTCTGCTTGCGGGCAGGACATCCGTCCCGCCTCTTGTTCTTTTTGCCTCGGCGTTCAGCCGATCGACCGGCCGCCGTCGATGACGAGTTCGGTCCCGGTTACGTAGCGGCTCTCGTCGCTGGCGAGCCACAGG
>CADEDX010000974.1 GCA_902826195.1 uncultured Bradyrhizobium sp.
CGATCGACGTACGTCCGGGCAAGGTTTTCGACCGGGGCAGGGAATGCCGCAACAATGCACGACCGCCGCTTCCGTGCGGCGCTGGGATCGCTACGCCAAGGGCATGCTTGTGGCCATGCTTGCCGCGATGGCGGCGCTGACCGTGCTGGCCGCCGATACGGCGGCGCAAGGGTTGCGCCGCGCACCGGCGCGTGAGGAGGTGGCGCCGCGCCAGGGCGGCGAGCCCATCATGGCGATCGTGTCGATCAAGAGCCAGCAGGTCACCTTCTACGACGCCGACGGCTGGATCCTGCGCGCGCCGGTCTCGACCGGAGCGACCGAATACGAGACGCCGGCAGGCGTCTTTGCGATCGTTCAGAAGAGAAAAGACCACCGTTCGAACATGTACGACGATGCCTGGATGCCGAACATGCAGCGCATCACCTGGAACGGCATCGCGCTGCACGGCGGACCTTTGCCCGGCCATGCGGCTTCGCACGGCTGCGTGCGGCTGCCCTTCGGCTTTGCGGAGAGGCTGTTCGACAGGACGCGGATCGGAATGCGGGTGATCATCGCTCCGAACGACGCGACCCCGGTTCCGTTTTCCCACCCGGCGTTGCTGGTGCCGAACGCGGAGGCGTTGGCGGCTGCGCGCGTGCGGGCGGAGCCGCTCGCGCGTGAGGCGGCGGAGGCCGCCAGCGCTGACGACGAGGCGAAAAGAGCCGCAACGCTGGCGGCGCGCGAAGCCGCAACGCTCACGGCGTCGCTGCGCAGTCTCGACTTGTCGAAGAAGCGCGCGGATGCGGAACTCGCATCGGCCGAGAAGGCGCTGATCGGTGCACGGACGGATCAGGCCAGGGGGCAGGCTGAGGATTTAAAGCGAAAGGCTGCGCGAAGGGTTGCGGAATTGGGCCGGCAGTTCGACGCGGTGAGCGCCGAAGCAAGGCAACGGCTCGACGCGAGCAATGCCGCAACGGACGCCGCAAAGGCGGCGGAGTTCAAGAAGGCCGACGCGACCAGGGCCGCGGGCGAAGCGAACCTCTCGCTCGAGCCGGTCTCGATCTACATCAGCCGTGCGACGCAGAAGCTCTACGCGCGGCGCGCCACACGCAAGCCGGTGCGGGATGGCGGCGAAGTGTTCGATGCCAGCATCGAGGTTCCGGTCAAGATCCGCAATCCAGCCAAGCCGATCGGCACGCATGTGTTCACGGCGATGGCGCGGGAGGGGGCGGGCCTGCGCTGGAGTGCGGTCACGATCGACGCCGGCGACAACGCCGGCAGCGCGCTTGACCGCATCACGATCCCGCAGGAAGTGCTCGACCGCGTCGCGCCGACCGCATTGCCACGGTCGTCGATCATCGTCTCCGACGAGCCCCTGAGCGCCGAGACCAACTATCGCACGGAGTTCGTCGCGGTCCTCAGCAACCACCCCCAGGGTGGCTTCGCCACCCGCAACCGATCGGGCGAGATCCTCTCTGCCGACGACAATCTTTGGGGCGAGCGGGGATACGAACCGCTGAGCGGCATCAGGAGCATCGACTAGAGAGCGTTTTCCAGCGAAGTGGAAACCGGTTCGCGTAAAGAAAACGCGTCAAAACAAGAAGCTAGAGCAAGTTGGGTTCAACTTGAATCGTCCGGGATTCCCAAATCAGGCGAAGCGTGATTCATCCTCATAGTCGG
>CADEDX010000975.1 GCA_902826195.1 uncultured Bradyrhizobium sp.
CCGCAATCGCGGTTCTGGCTTTTATGCGTCGACCTTTACCCCGCGTTGGCCGCAGCTTCGCTGCCATGGTCGACGACGGCGGTTGCCGTGTTCATGGTGCTCTGGCTGATCGTATTGCTCCCCACCATCCGTTGGCCGGCGTTTTTCGAGACATTGCGCGCGCCGGCGAGCTACCTGCCGCTGGCCTTCTTCGCGCTCGCCATCGCTGGCCTGTCGTGGACCCAGGAAAGCTGGCCGGCCGGAATTCAGGGCTTCGAGCCGGTGGCGAAGCTGCTCGCCATTCCGCTGCTGCTCTATCATTTCGAACGCTCCGAGCGCGGGCACTGGGTGCTGTTTGCGTTCCTGGCCGCTTGCGTCCTGCTCATGGGATTGCCCTGGGTGACGTATTTCGCGGACTGGAAGCCGCAGCAGCCGGGCGGGATGGCTGGCGTGCCGGTCCGAAACTACATCGATCAGAGCCATGAATTCGCGCTGTGCCTGTTCGTCATGGCGCCGCTGATCCTGTCATTGGCCGCCAAGGGCAATCGCGCGTGGACCCTGGCTTTCGCGTGGTCACGGTCGGCTTCTATCTCGACATGCGGTTTGTCGCGAGTTCGCGCACGGCCTTGGTCTATTTCCCAATCCTGCTGATCCTGTTCGCCGTCAAATATCTGAACCGGCGGCGCGCGATTGCGTTCCTGCTGCTTGCTGCGGCCGTCGAGTGCGCCGTGCTGCTCTCATCGCCCTATCTGCGCAACCGGGTCGGGCGCACGGTGCAGGATTACAAGGTCGATCTCGAAACCAGCGCGGTTCAAGATAGCAATGCCGCCACGACGGGTACCGCTACCGCCACGTCGAACGGGCTGCGGCTGGCGTATTGGCGCCTGTCGTTGCAGGCGATTTCCGAAGCGCCGGTGTTCGGCCACGGCACCGGCTCGACCCGGCAGCTGTTCAGCCGCGCGGCCGAAGGCAAGAGCGGCGAATGGGCCAATATCATCCGCAACCCGCATAACCAGACGCTGTACGTCGCGATCCAGTGGGGCGTGCTCGGCTGCATCGTCCTCTATGCGATGTGGTACTTCCACCTGCAGCTGTTTCTCGGAGCCGGTTTCGCATCATGGATCGGTCTTGTGATCGTGGTGCAGAATTTCATCAGCTCGCTGCTCAACTCCCATCTGTTCGACTTCCACGAGGGCTGGGTCTACGCGCTGGGGGTCGGTGTCGCGGGCGGCATGGCCGCCCGGGCGCGACGCGGTTCTCTCGAACGATCGAGCCTTAGGAATCCGTAGTCCCTTGCCGGTCGCGCGCTATTTCTGCTGGATACGCCCGAGATAATCGATCACGGCGAGGATGCGTTTCCGCACGACGACTTCAGGGCTTTGCTCCGGCCCGGCCAGCTTCCAGTAAGACGGGTCCACCGAGTGGGGCAGGCTGACAATGGGGTTGAAGCGTTCGCCCCAAATCGGCATTTCGCGACTGCCGTGAGCGGGAACGGCTTTCGATCCATCGATGGTTTCGTAGAGCGCGGTCGCGGGAAAAGTCCCGTTATTGTTCCTGGCCAATACGGTGAGATCGGAAGGCGGCACCTTGAGCTGCGCGCGGAGAGGTCCGTTGCCTTTGCCATCCGCACCGTGACAGCTAGCGCAGGACGACTGAAATTCCGACTTGC
>CADEDX010000976.1 GCA_902826195.1 uncultured Bradyrhizobium sp.
TCTGGCGACAGTCGGAACTGACCATGGCGCTCAACCGGACCGCCGCGCGGGGCATCGTGACCTGTAGCAAGGTCGACGGGGTGGTCTATTCCGATATCGCCATGAACGCCGCCGCCGAGGCGTTTTCGATCCGCCATGTCTGCGGTTTCGGCAACGACCTGCCGGAGGGCATGGCCTCGCTCGACAACGCGATCTTCCGGGAATCCCTGACGACCCGCGCGGTGATCCAGGACGGCCGCAAGGCGGCGCTGATTTCCTTCGACGTCACTTCGGACGGCTTCCGGCCGGTTCCCCGCGCGCATCTCGGCCTGATCGCCGGGGGACTTGCGATGTCGCTCGAAAGCGATGTGCCGCAGGGCGCGACGGTGCTATCGGCGTTCTCGCCGATGTCGTTTGCCGGCCTCACTTCGTCGCTGGCGGTGTGGCTGCTGTCGGGTGGAACGCTGGTGCTGCACCACCCGTTCGACGAGGAGGCGCTGGAGCAGCAGATCAACGAGCAGTCCTGCGATACGCTGATCGCGCCGGCACAATTGGCGCTCCGGCTGGACGAGATGGATCTCGCCGCACGGATGCCGAGCCTGCGCAATGTCATCGGGCTGTGGCGCACGCCCGAACAGGTCGGCTCCAGCACGGCCTGGGCCTCGAAGCAGTCGACACTGACCGATGTCTATCTGTTCGGCGAGGCCGGATTGTTCGGCGCTCGCCGGATCGCGCAGGATGGCACGCCCGCGCTCATCAAGCCCGGTCCCCACGGAGCCCCGCGCGATCTGCCGGGATCCTCGATCGCCGGCGACATCTTGCTGACGCCGCGCGGCACGCTCGGACTGCGTGGGCCAATGGTGCCGGTCGCGGCCTATGCGCCGCCTCCGCCGCCAAGCGACTCCATGATCGCCGCGCCGCCGCGCGACTATGTCGATACGGATTACTCGGCGCGGCTCGACCGCGTGACCGGCGCGATCAACATCACCGCGCCGCCGTCCGGCGTCATGGCGGTCGGCGGCTACCGCTTTCTGGCGCAGGACCTGCAGGAATGGGCCCGGCGGCTCGGCCAGGGCGCGCTGTTGACGGCACTACCCGACCGTCTTAGCGGCCATCGGCTCGCCGGCCGTGCGATCGACAATGCGCGCGCCCGCGACGCGCTGACAGAACTTGGTCTTAACCCGTTGATGATTGAGGCATTTCGCGACCGGAACAACGCCGTCTGAGCGCCAGCTTCGGGTACGCGTTGACGCCACATTAAGCGCCGCAAACTAGACTCGCTGGTCCCAGACGCACTGACCCGAGTTTCAACGAATGTCCCAGCTAGGTCCGATCCTCGTCGTGTCGACCGCGAGGCGGCCGTCCTTTGCCGCCACGCTCGACATCGGCAAACTGTTCCCAGTGGTCGAGACCGAATGGGCCGATGCGGTGCGGGCCGTCGAACAGGTGCAGCCGGCCGCCGTGCTGGTCGCAACCGCCGACACCGATGCGGCCGGACTGGCGCAACTGGCCTCGCGGGCCGCGGCGCGGCAGCCCTATCTGCCGCTGATCTCGATCGATCCGGAGACGCCGCATCCGGACAACGTCATTCCTTTCTTTCAGACCCAAGGCAGTGCGGACCGGCTGGTGGCGCGCCTGCGGGCCGCCCTGCGGGTGCGCT
>CADEDX010000977.1 GCA_902826195.1 uncultured Bradyrhizobium sp.
GAAGCCACCTGCGGTGCGGGAGATGACGTTCGGCGATCTCCTGCGTAAGGCAGCCGAGGAGGCACCCGAGCGCCTGGCGCTGATCGCAGGCGTTCCCGATCCGGCGCTGCGCCGTCAATGGACCTACGCGCAGTTCTACCGCGAAGCCCAGCGCACGGCCCGCGCGCTGCTGTCGCGCTTCAAGCCGGGCGAGCGCATTGCCGTCTGGGCGCAGAACCTGCCGGAATGGCTGATGCTCGAATTCGGCGCCGGCATGGCCGGCATGATCCTGGTCACGGTAAATCCGGCCTTTCGCGCCCGGGAAGTGGAATACGTGTTGAAGCAATCGCGCTCGGCCGGCGTCTTCGTGGTCAGCGGCTTTCGCGGCAGCCCGATGCTGGAGACGGTGCAGGCGGTGAAGCAAAACTGTCCCGAACTGCGCGAAGTCATCTGCTTTGACGACTGGGGCAAATTCATCGCCGCCGGCGACGATCAAACGATCGAGCTGCCGGCGGTGAGTCCCGACGACCCCGTCATGATCCAGTACACCTCCGGCACCACCGGCTTCCCGAAAGGCGCGCTGCTCCGCCATCGCGGGCTGCTCAACAACGGCGCCGATACCGCCGACCGCATGGGTGTCGATCCCGGCGACGTCTTCGTGACCACGATGCCGCTGTTTCACACCGGCGGCTGCGTCTGCTGCGCGATTGCTGCGGTGTCGAAGGCAGCGACCCAGGTACTGGTCGAGGCCTTCGAGCCCGGACTGGTGCTGGAAATGCTGGAGACCTATCGCGGCAATGCAATGCTCGGCGTTCCCACCATGCTGGTCGCGATGCTGGAGCACGCAAAATTTCCGACCACCGATCTCTCCGCGGTCAAGGCAATCTGCTCGGGCGGCTCCACGGTGCCGGCGGCCCTGGTGCGGGTGCTGGAGGAAAAGCTCGGCGCGCCTTTTACGATCGTCTTCGGCCAGACCGAATGCTCCCCGGTCGCAGCGCAGACCCGCACCACCGACAGCGTCGATGACAAGGCCAACACGATCGGCCTGCCGCTTCCCAACATGGAAAACAAGATCATCGATCCCAACACCGGCGAGACCGTGCCCATCGGCGTGATCGGCGAGTTCTGCACCCGCGGTTATCACATCATGCTCGGCTATTTCGAAATGCCGGACGCAACAGCGGCTGCGATCGATGCCGACGGCTGGCTGCACACCGGCGATCTCTGTGCGATGGACGCGCGCGGCTATTGCACGGTGGAAGGCCGTCTCAAGGACATGATCATCCGCGGCGGCGAGAACATCTATCCGCGCGAGCTGGAGGAACTGTTGTTCAAGCATCCGAAAATTGGCGAAGTCGCCGTGATCGGTGTCCCCCACGAAAAATGGGGCGAGGAGGTCGCGGCCTTCATCCGTCCGGCGCCCGGCTCGATCATCGAAAAGGAAGAGTTGATCGACTACATGCGCGCCTCGCTGGCCCCGCACAAGACGCCCAAACACTGGTTCGTGGTCGACGCCTTCCCGCTGACCGGATCGGGCAAGATCCAGAAATTCAAGCTCCGGGAAGCATGGAGCAAGGGCGATATGACGGCGATCTAGCGCGCAGACACAAAATGTCGAAAACAACCCCATGCAAAGTAGAATGCGGCCAGGTTC
>CADEDX010000978.1 GCA_902826195.1 uncultured Bradyrhizobium sp.
TCAGCCGACCTCGGCGCCGGTCTATACCGGCAAGCTGATCGAGACGGTGCCGGCGGCGCGCTGATCCCAGCTTGTCATCGCGACGTACCGCTGTCTTTCTCCGCCTCAATCGGACCGGCGACGATCGGTCTCTAGCAGGCTGTTGAAGAAGTCTTTGAACGGCGCGCGATGAATGGGATGTTGTCGCCGTTGAGGAGGCAGATCTCCCCTTCGAATGAGCCGTCATCGTGGAGTTCGGCCCAACCGTCACCCTGGGCTGGCTCCATTTCGTCGTTTCCTTGCCAGTCGAACTCGACGGCATCGCCGTGGCAGGCTCCATGAATGGAGCCAGTGAGGCAATCGAGGGCGAATTCGCCGCCGGCCACATCGAACAGGATGTAGGCGCCCGCCAAGGCCATGTCGTAGCCCGGCGTCTCGACGACCTGCCATCTATCCCGAATGCTCATGCCGGTGCCGCCAGAAGCTTGGGAAGACGGATCAGATTATAGGCTGCTAGCGCCAGGACGAAGACGGCATCTACGCGGTCGCGGCCTCGCAGCTTGACCTTGGCCAAGCCAGCGGAGCTCTTGATCCAGCCGAAGACTTCTTCGATGCGTTTGCGGCAGCGTTGGCTGACGTCGTAGCCGCCGTGACGCGTGGTACGCGCGTCGATCGCCGTCTTGCGCCGCTTGCCGGTCTTACTCAGATGTCCATCAATCGCGATATGCGGGGTAACCGATCTATCTCTCAGGTCGTGCACGAACTGCGTGACATCGTAGGCCTTATCCGCCCCCAGAGTGATCCGCTTCGCGCATCTCCGCCTGTCGATCATGGCAAGTGCAATCTCCCGTTCGGCGGTGCCCGTCGCCTGGCTCACCCCACCCAACACCGCTAAACCATTGCGGTTCTCCATCAGAGCATGGCCCATATAGCTCAGCTTGGCTGGCTGGCCGTCACCCTTCTTGTAGAGCCGCGCCTCGGGATCGGTCCTGCTTGCATGGGTCTCGTTGGATCGCTTCTCCTTGTGGAAGCTGCGCTCGGCGTTGCGTCCCGGACCATCCTCGTCTTTGTCGCTGCCATCCTTCTTCCGGAAGCTCTTGATCGAAGCCCAGGCTTCGATCAGCGTACCATCTACCGAAAAGTGATCGCTCGATAGCAGGCGCTTGACTTTCGGCTGCGCCAAAAGCGCGTTCAGGAACTTGGCCGCAATCTCGCCCTCAAGCAGCCGGTCGCGGTTCTTCGAGAAGGTCGAATGGTCCCAAACCGCATCGTCCACCCCAAGCCCGACGAACCAGCGGAACAGAAGATCGAACTCCATCCGTTCCATCAGATGCCGTTCCGAGCGAACCCCATAAAACGCCTGGAGGAGCATCGCCCGAAGCAGCTTCTCCGGTGCGATTGAGGGGCGACCGAAGTCCGTATAGAGCTTGCCGAACTCCCCAGAAAGATCGCCCAGCGCCGCATTCGACAAGTCCCGGATCACCCGCAGCGGGTGGTCAACGCGAACCCGAGCCTCCAGGTCCACATAACTGAAAAGCGAACCGGACCGTTCGTCACTTCCCCGCATCGCGTCCCCTCGATCATTCCTGATCCCAGGGAATCACGATCCAAAGCGCTTCGCTACCGACTTCTTCAACAGCCTGCTAGAGCC
>CADEDX010000979.1 GCA_902826195.1 uncultured Bradyrhizobium sp.
GTGATCAGGATACCGATGAGTACCGACACAGATGGGCCCCTTTGCTTGCGACGCCTGATTGACTCAGAGCATGGGTTGAGAACCGCGCGGGCCAATCAAAGTTCCCTAAACCGGAACCGAATATGCGGGATGGACAAATTCTTGCGCTGAATCAGCCAGTTACGCTACGTATTTGTACAGTTAGCCATACTGTCTAAGTCTTTCTCGTGCGGTTCGAACAGCTGAGTGCTGAGTGCTTCAATCGACGACATCAGCCATCACGCGGCGCGTATCGCCAGCCGCGCCTTCGGCCAGTCGCGCAATACTGACCGCACCGTTCGAGGCGTTGCCCAGTCGTCGGGCCGGATCGGCGAAGTCGTCAGCCTGATCAATAACACGGCCGCGCAGGCCAATTTGCTCGGGAATGCGACCGAGGAAAGACTACTACGCCCGGCCAGGACGGAGACCAATTTCGTATCTTCACTCCCGCGCCACCACCGGCACGCGATTATATCGGGCGCTGACCTTCTCGGAAGCCGGCGAGAAATTCACCTCCGCGCCGCGGCGGTCGGCGCTACGGCCCGCCACCAGAAGGCCGTTGTCGCCAGCGACGATGTCGCCCTTGCGCAGTGTCGGGTCGTTCTCGATCTTGACCGGCGCGAGACCGATCTGGTCCTTGCCATTGCAGGTGCAGCCTGAAACGAGTTCGTTGCGGAAGCGGAACGCGTTCGGCAGGTCGGAGTAGGATTTTCCGTTGTCGGCGGTTGCGTTGTCGATGCTGCCGCCGGAGAATACCTTGCTTTCACTTGCCGGGCAGAAGCTGTTGCAACTGGCCGCGCGGCTCGCATTGTCCGATCCGTTGACCGGGAAGTAGCGTCCGTCGCAGGTCCGCACGCAAAACGCCTGGCCGCCCCCGCCGCCGCTATAGCGCACCCGCCCCTCGCCGCGCGGCGCATAGCCGCGGCCTTCCACTTGGCCCTCTTCGCTGAACGGCATGGAGATATAGGGCTGATGGCGTGGACGGGCGGGAGCGCCGCTAAAGAATTGCGAAAAGAAGTCCTGGGCCTGTGCGGCCGGCGCCAGCGCGCAAACGCAAAACAGCGCAATCGCCGCCCATGCTTTTCCTGATCGCATCAAGCCACTCCTCTGCAACACAACGCGTAGTTCTGACGATCTTCAATTGAGTTGGGACGCCGACAGGTTCATCGCCTGGCGGCCCGCGTTCGCGGCCGCCACCGGGCGTGCGGTGTCCGGACGCGCGGTCCGGCCGTCGCCGCCGCGCGCCATCACAGGCGCACGCTTCGGCAGCACCACGACCTTGGCGCCGACATCGACGCGGCTGAACAGATCCGTGACGTCCTCATTGGTCAGGCGGATACAGCCGGACGAGACGAATTTTCCGATCGTCGAGGGATCGTTGGTGCCGTGAATCCGGTAGACGCTGTTGCCGAGATACAAAGCGCGGGCGCCGAGCGGATTGCCCGGACCGCCGGCCATGAAGCGCGGCAGGTAGGGCTGGCGGGCGATCATCTCGGCCGGCGGATGCCAATCCGGCCATTCCGCCTTTCGGCTGACGCTCTGCACGCCGGACCAGGTAAAGCCTTCGCGGCCGACGCCGACGCCGTAACGCATGGCGCGGCCCTGGCCGAG
>CADEDX010000980.1 GCA_902826195.1 uncultured Bradyrhizobium sp.
CGTTGGCCTGCGAGCCCGACCTGATCGTCTGCGACGAGCCGGTCTCGGCGCTCGACGTTTCGATCCAGGCGCAGGTGATCAATCTGCTGATCGACCTGCAGCGCAAGAACGATTTTTCCTACCTGTTCATTGCGCACGATCTCGCCGTCGTCGCCCATATCAGCCACCGCGTCGCCGTGATGTATCTCGGCCGTATCGTCGAGATCGCCGACAAGACCGAACTGTTCGCCAACCCGCGCCACCCCTATACGCAGGCGCTGCTCGCCTCGGTGCCGATTGCCGATCCCAAGGCCAAGAAACTGGCGCCGATGGTCGACGGCGACGTGCCGAGCCCGATCAACCCGCCGTCAGGCTGCGCGTTTCACACGCGCTGCCGCTATGTCATGGACCGCTGCAAGCTGGAGCGACCGGCGCTGCTGGCCGCCGGCGAAGGACATCAGGTGGCGTGCTGGCTGAATGACGGGACGGGACGAGCGGAGAATTCGTAGGGCGGCGGCGTAGCCCGGGCGAGCGAAGCGACGCCGGGGACCGGTCCCGCATATCGCTCCGCTTATGCGGGCTACCATCAGAACATAACATAGGTCTCGCAGGGTAGGCAAAGCGCAGCGTGCCCACCATCTCGCAGCGGACTCGTTGAAAGCTGGTGGGCACGTCGCGCGCTCCTTTGCCCACCCTACACGGCTAAGCTACCGCCGCGATCTCCACGACGATCCTGCCTGTCGTCACCTGGTCGCCTTCGGCGACATCGATCGACGAAACCGTGCCGGCGACGCCCGCCGTATGCACATGCTCCATCTTCATCGCTTCGAGCGTCATTACCGGCTGGCCGGCGGCAACCTGCTCGCCGGTCTTGACCAGTACGGCGACCACGCGGCCGTTCATCGCCGCGCGGACCTTGCCGTCGCCGCTTGCTGCCGCGGATGCCGGCGCCGCCAATGTCAGGTCGCGCGCGGCAATCGTCACACCGCGGTGCAGGACATATAGCCGGTCACCATCGCGCAGGAATCTTGCAGATTCCATCAGGTCGCCGTCGTGGAAGCGAATCGTATCGGGACCAAGCTCGTCAATCTCGAAACGAAGCTCGCTGCCATCGACGACGGCGACACAGCCGCCGTCGCGGCCGCGCACAATGTCCACCTCCTGCGCGCCATGGCCGAGATCGATCCGCATCGTCAGCGGAAACGTCGCAGCCAGGCTTCGCCCCCTGCGCCAGGGCGGCGCGTGGGAATTGGTGACATAGAGCAGCAAGGCGGCCAGCGCGGTTTCCGCCTTGTCGTTTTTCCGTGGCGCCAGCAATTCGTCGCGATGCATGCCGATGAAAGACGTGGTTGCCTCGCCCCTGGCGAAGACCGGATGGCGCAGGCCGGAAATCAGAAATCCCTGATTGGTGGTCACGCCGAAGGCAACGGTCTGCTCCAGGGCGCAGATCAGCCGGCTCCGCGCCTCGTTGCGGTCGGCGCCGTGGCTGATGATTTTCGCGATCATCGAATCATAGAACGGCGGAATCTCGGAGCCCGATTGCAGCGCGTGCTCGGCGCGAACCCCGTCCGGCATCTGCCACAGCACCATTTTGCCGGACTGCGGCATGAAATCGTGGCCGGCATCTTCCGAACACAGCCGCACCTCGA
>CADEDX010000981.1 GCA_902826195.1 uncultured Bradyrhizobium sp.
CGCTTTCCAATCTCGTGCTGGCTGCGGGGCTGGCCCTGCTCGGCCTCACCTACTTATTACCTGTGCTGCTCGTCGCCTGGCTCCTGCTCGGCATCGGCATGGGGGCCGGGCTCTACGACGCCGCCTTCGGCGCGCTCGGCCGCATCTACGGCGACGCGGCGCGGCGCTCGATCACCGGTATCACCCTGATTGCGGGCTTCGCGTCCACCGTCGGATGGCCTCTCACCGCGTGGGGGCTGGAAACGATCGGCTGGCGCAACACCTGCTTTGCGTGGGCGGCGGCGCACATCCTGATCGGCCTGCCGATCAACTGGCTGATGCTGCCCCCGGTCGCGGGCGCCAAGGCGGCGGTGGCCGCCACCGTCAAGCCGCACATCGCGCTCGACCGCACCATGATCCTGCTGGCATTTGCCTTTGCCGCGGCGTGGAGCGTCACCGGCGCGATGGCCGCGCATTTGCCGCGCATTCTGGAATCCGCCGGCGCGACCTCGCTGCAGGCGGTGGCCGCCGGCGCGCTGATTGGCCCGTCGCAGGTGGCGGCGCGCATCTTCGAGGCGAGCTTTCTGTCGCGCTACCATCCCTTGCTGTCGGGCCGGCTCGCCTGCCTCACCCACCCGGTCGGTGCCGCCATCATCGGACTATGGGGCGGTGCGGCGGCCAGCGTCTTCGCCGTCTTCCACGGCACCGGCAACGGCATCCTCACCATTGCGCGCGGCACCATGCCGCTCGCGATTTTCGGACCGCAAAACTACGCCTACCGCCTCGGCATCATCGGCGCACCGGCGCGGATCGCACAGGCCGGCGCGCCATTGGTGTTTAGCCTGCTGATCGACCTGATGGGCAGCCGCATCCTTGTCGTGTCGTCGGCGCTCAGTCTCACCGCACTGCTGGCGCTGTGCCTGCTGCAGACGCCGCCGAAGGAGTGAATCGGAGTCGTGGAGGCACACAAGGCTCTGCGAGGCATCTCATCCGCAAATTGCACGTAAAGGTAGTTGTATGAAAAATAGTAGCCGGGGTTGCTGGCGTGCAGGATGCTGGGACGCCCGACAGCGCGATCCAGCGAAAGCCTGCAATTTAGCGGGGTTGCCGCGCAGCAGCAAAGTTATTGCGTTAATCCAACCCTAAATTTCAATAAATTGCGTCTCACCTGAATAGTTGATCGCTAAGAAGTTCTTGTCAGACAGCGAAGGTGGGAGGGGTATTCAATGGTACGGGCTTCAGCATGCTGGAGCCTCCAGGTTCTGGAATTGGCCATGAATGATGCAAACCGCCTACGCGAACTCGAAGCTGAATGCCGTCAGCGCGCCGTGAGCGAGCGCGAAAAGAAATGGTACTGGCTGGCGCAGGCCGCCAAATACCAGGTGCAGGCGAACCAGAAACTCGCGTTTCAGTCGGAAGCGCAAACGGCTCCCGACACGCCCGAGATAAAGCTGGTGCAGTGGTCGCATGTGCGGGATGAGCGACGCCTGATGGACCCCCTCCCCGACGGACGCCGAACGCCCTGGTAGGCGCGAGCGCGTCAGCTAGCGCCTCTGTTCCTCGGGCGGCTTGATGTGGCGAAACGAGAACAGCAGCGCGAGATCGTAGGCGATCTTCAGCGTGCCGCAGATCACCAGCGGCAATCCC
>CADEDX010000982.1 GCA_902826195.1 uncultured Bradyrhizobium sp.
CGACCGCCTTAGCCAAGACCCCAAGAGCCCCTATCACGACAAGGAGTTGCTGGAGCGCGGCATCGGCATCCGCTTCAACGGTCAGGAAAAGACCAATGTCTGGGAGTACTGCGTCAGCGAGGGCTGGGTGCGCGTGGTTGCGGGTGCTGCGCTCGACCGCAAGGGCCAGCCGATGACGCTGCTGCTCAAGGGCAAGGTCGAGCCTTATGTCGAGGGTGAAGGCTGAGTGGATCGCTGGGCCCCTACCCGGCAGACCTCTTCGGCCAAACTCGCTCTGATGTAGTTGGGAGGGAAGAGCTTAAGCGTGCGCTACGCCATTTTTTGTCAGGACCCGCTGAATCCCCGGTCTGTGGACCCAGCCTTCAGCGCAGAGCTGTTGGCGGCGGAAGAAGCAGGTTTCGTCCCCCTTCTTCTCGATCACGATGCGCTGGACCATCGCATCAATGCGAGCGTCGCGCTTAAGAGGACACATATCAACGAGCCCGGCCTAGCCGTCTTTCGCGGATGGATGCTGCGCAGCGAAGCATACACGGCACTTAACGAGGCACTTCATGGTCGCGGGGTTGAGCTGCTGACAAACCCTTCAGCTTACGAAACTCTCCATCATGCGCCGCTTTCATACCCTTTCCTCTCCGCGTTCATGCCAAAGACAACGTGGATCGCAATAGACCGCCTCGAAACGCCGGACGCCGTTGCCTCTGCCTTGGGGCAGTTCGGCGGCGCGCCAGTCGTAATCAAGGACTGGGTCAAATCACAGGCTTCGGGTTACTGGTCCGAAGCATGCTACATTCCGGATGCCTCTGACCTCAATCATGCAGGCAAAGTCATTGCTCGCTTCCAGGAGTTGCAGGGCGAAAGCTTGGTGGGTGGAATTGTCTTCAAAGCGTACGTCCCGCTAGTCCCCCGCGGCAAACCTGCGGACGAGTACCGAGCATTTGTAGTTGGAGGTCGTATCGTCGGTTGCTGGCCACGATCGCCCGGAGCGACAAAACTTCCCGCGCCTCCAGCCGAATTGTTGACTCAGATCGCCTCAGCCGTGCCGAGCCCGTTCGCATCCATGGACTTCGGCATCGATGAGCATGGAAAATGGTGGCTGTTGGAAAGCGGCGATGGGCAGGTTTCCGGCTTGCCGCATGGCGACTTGGCAAGACAGCTCTTTCAAGCGCTCTCGGCGCTGCATTGATCTCCCTGATGCGCATCGAGCGCCGGATAGAGACCCAGCGGTCCGTCAGGCCCGCAGCGTCTCGATAAATCGCGTAAACACCTGCAGCCCCTTCTCGATCTCCGACACTGCGACGAACTCGTTGGGCTGGTGTGCCTGCTCGACTGAGCCGGGGCCGCAGATCACGGCGGGGAAGCCCGCCTTCTGGAACTGGCCCGCCTCGGTCGCGAAGGCTGCAACGCGCACCTGATTGTCGCCGGTGAGCGCGCGCATGAAGGCTTCGGCGGCGCTGTCGCGGTGCAGCTGCAACGGCGGGGCGTCGGCGCGCTTGTCGACGATGACGCCGCATTCCGGGCCCAGTCTGGCGAGCTTTTCATGCACACGAGCGGCGTGGTCGAGGAAGGGCTGCAGCATCGCATCGGGATTGTTGCCCGGCACGGTGCGCACGTCGAAGACGAAGC
>CADEDX010000983.1 GCA_902826195.1 uncultured Bradyrhizobium sp.
ACCTATACTTCCGCAGCAGAAGGCCATTCTAGCGCATACAATTGAGTCTATACTTCCGCCGTAATTTGCACTACCGGCCGACCCCAGCCGCGATCTAGCAACGATTCCGCCGCCGAAACACGCGCGCCATGTGGTGCAGTCCTATCGTTCATGATCGTGACCAGCGTCGCGACTGCATCATTCGTGTGCGTGCGGGCAAGCTCGCGCAGATCGCCAAAGCCTTTTTTCCGGCCGCCCGGATTGCCGGACTGCCCTTTTTGCCATTTCGCCATATCGGCCTCGTAGAAAAAATTTTTTTGCGCCGCGAAAACGTGAACCCAGTAAAGCACACGCTGAGCCTCCCCGTCGCCAACAAGCCGGGGGCCTGTCTCAACCACCCCCCCTACCATACCGCATTGAAAGTCGGCCAACACGCAGCACACTGTCGTCTGCCGCGAACAGCCGCACTGAAATTCCCGTGCTGCTGCCCGCTCCTTAATGGCTGCCCGGTCAATCGTAACTGCTCGAATTTGGCGTGAAGGTGCCCATATGAAGGCTACAAAAGGCACGAAAGGGGCTTCTGATCCTTTTGTAGCCTCGCACTGGGGCGCATCTTCCGCAATTTTCTGATTCGGGCAGGCGAGGTCATGCCATGCTCACCTTCGGATTGATCCAGATCACCGCCTTCGGCCTGCCGCCGGTCGCCTGCTCTTCCCTCCTCAGGTAGTCCAGATCGACCAGCAAGCGCACCGCCTCATGCACTTGACCCGGCTCGGACAGGCCCGCCCAGTGCTTCAGATACACGTCGCGCGGCACAAACGGGTTAGGTACATCGCCCCGGCGGATGCGCTGCAGCAGCGCCCGCGCGCCTTCGACTTCGGCCTGAATCACGCTGGCATAAGCCCGCCGCGCATGACTTTCCAGATACCGCGCCCAGTTCAACGCCTTCCACAACGCCGCCTCGCCGACAGGTCCGCCCGCCGGATTGTCGGCCAGGTGAATGAGCAGCGCCAAGGCGGGCACCAGCTTGCGGTATTTCGCCAAGTGCGCCTCGATCGCGGGATGATCGTTGCCACTGCGAATGCGCGGCTCGAATTCTTCCCGCCAGTCGGTAAACAGCGCCTGCGCATCATCGTCAAAGCGCAGATACGGAATCGCGCCGTCTTCGGCGCTCGCGCCCATGCTGGCAGGATCAAGCGCATCCAGCCGCTCAAACGTGCCGTACGCGTTCGCCTTGGCATCGCTGTCCGGCCACCGGTCAACGTCGCGCCAATCGCCCGCAATGTCCGGCCATACCAGGAGTTGAAAGCGTGCCAGCAAGCCGTCACCGCCGCCACCAGCCACCGCCTGCCGCAGATAGCCACCGATCACGGCAGGCTGAATGCTACCCAGCAGCGACAGGCAGCAGGCGTCGATGCGCAGATTCAGGCCGCGCCCGATCCGGTCGAAGACATAGGCGTCGGTGCCACTCCACGCCGACAGGAAAAAACCGCGCGCGCCTTCGTTGCCTTCCCTGTCCAGCGACTTGAGCAGACCGATTAATTCATCGCGGTAGGCAAGGGTGCCGTTCGGGTTGCCTTGGAGGATCACGCCGAGCGCCTCTACCGAGCAATCGTTGACCACGTAGCGCCGCGCCTGCGGTT
>CADEDX010000984.1 GCA_902826195.1 uncultured Bradyrhizobium sp.
CACCAGCACTGGCCTGGTCGTGGATACCGGGTCGGCGCGCGAAGTGCATCATTTCGCCCTGCTCGCCGGGTATGGCGCTGAAGCGGTTTGCCCGTGGCTGGCGCTGGAAACCATTGCCGACTTTTCCGGCAAGGACGCCAAGGAAGGGCAGAAGAAATTCATCAAGGCCATCGGCAAGGGATTGAACAAGGTGATGTCGAAAATGGGCATCTCCACTTACCAGTCGTATTGCGGCGCGCAGATTTTCGAGGCCGTTGGCCTGAATTCCGGGTTCATCCGCCGTTATTTCACCGGCACCTCGACGCAGATCGAAGGTATCGGCCTGGCGGAAGTCGCCGAAGAAACCGTGCGCGTGCATCGCGCAGCCTTCTCGCCTGACCAGGTGCTGTCCACCATGCTTGACGCGGGCGGCGAATATGCTTTCCGCGTGCGCGGCGAAGACCACATGTGGACGCCCGACGTGATTGCCAAGCTGCAGCATGCCACGCGCTCCGGCAAATATGACACGTACAAGGAATACGCCAAACTGATCAACGACCAGACGCGGCGGCACATGACCTTGCGCGGGCTGTTCGAACTCAAACCGGCGGCGCCGCCCGTACCGCTGGACGAAGTCGAGCCGGCCAAGGAAATCGTCAAGCGCTTTGCCACTGGCGCGATGTCGCTCGGCTCGATCTCCACCGAAGCGCACGCCACGCTGGCCATCGCCATGAACCGCATTGGCGGCCGATCGAACACCGGCGAAGGCGGCGAGGACGAAGCCCGGTTCCAGCGCGACGCGAACGGCGATTGGCGCCGCAGCGCCATTAAGCAGGTGGCCAGCGGCCGCTTCGGCGTGACCACGAATTACCTGGTAAACGCCGACGAGCTGCAGATCAAGATATCGCAGGGCGCCAAGCCCGGCGAGGGCGGACAGCTTCCCGGCCACAAGGTGGACGATGTGATCGCGCGCGTGCGCCACTCGATCCCCGGCGTCGGCCTGATCTCGCCGCCGCCGCACCACGACATTTACTCGATTGAGGATCTGGCGCAACTGATTTACGACTTGAAGAACGCCAATCCGCGGGCCAGAATTTCTGTGAAGCTGGTGGCCGAAGTTGGCGTCGGCACAGTTGCGGCGGGTGTCGCGAAGGCGCACGCCGACCTGGTGCTGATCAGCGGCGATTCGGGCGGTACCGGCGCTTCGCCTCTCACCTCCATCAAGCACGCGGGCATTCCCTGGGAGCTTGGCCTCGCGGAGACGCAGCAGGTGCTGGTGATGAACGACCTGCGCAGCCGCATTCGCGTGCAGACGGACGGCAAGCTGCAGACCGGCCGCGACGTGGCGATTGCCGCGCTGCTGGGTGCCGAGGAGTTTGGCTTCTCGACGGCGCCGCTGGTAGCGCTCGGCTGCATCATGATGCGCAAATGCCACCTGAACACCTGTCCGGTGGGCATTGCGACGCAGGATCCGGCACTGCGCGCGAAATTTACCGGCGCTCCGGAGCATGCCATCAACTACTTCTTCTTCGTAGCGGAAGAGCTGCGGCAGATCATGGCCGAGCTCGGCTTCCGCAAGATGGACGACATGGTCGGCCGTGTGGACCGGCTCGAGATGAAAGAGGCCATCGAGCACTGG
>CADEDX010000985.1 GCA_902826195.1 uncultured Bradyrhizobium sp.
GCATCTGCTCGTAGGGATCGAGAATACCGAGAGACGCAGGGACATGACGCCTTTAGCCCGCGTTGAGGCGGATCGGAAGATTGCGCCGCGTGTCGGCGGCGCCGAAAAGTTCCGCGCCTTCATACGCGATGAACTCATGCCCGAGATCAGGAAGCGCTATCGCACAACAGGCTCATCGGCGATCGTGGGAGAATCACTCGCGGGCCTCTTCATCGTGGACACCTTCATGAAGGAGCCCGCGATGTTCGACCAGTACATCGCCCTTGACCCAAGCCTCTGGTGGAATGACCGGCAGATCCTGAAGGATGCGCCGACGGCGCTGTCGTCCGGCAAGCAGGGCGGAAAGACGATCTTCATCGCGACCAGCAGCCAGGCGGAAATCGCCGCGGATGCCGCAAGCCTTGACACCATCCTGGACAAGAGCGCGCCCGCTGGTTTGAAGCACGTATTGAAACGCTTCGATGCCGAAACCCACGCAACCATCTATCACCCCGCCGCGCTCAGCGCGTTTCGCGAGCTCTTCGCGCCGACGAAGCCCTGAAGCTCTGCAGCTCCAGGGCCGCTTCTGTGCGTGAGGACGCCGGCCTTCGACGCCTAGCGTGAAGCCTCGGCCTGCAGCCAGGCAACGCTGCGATTGTAGAACGCTTCATCAGGCTCGCCCTGGCCGAACTTGGCGAAGCTGTCCGCCAGCGCCTTGTGCTTCGTGAACACATGGTCGTTGCCAGGCATCACCTCGAACAGCGCGTTGCCCGGGTGGCGGCGGTTGACGATGTTGGCGGCAAGACGGTGATCGTGCATCTCCGACACCCAGTCATACTCGCCATGCAGCGACAGCAGCCGGCCGTCAAACTGGTTCCACGCACTCACCGTCGGTGCCTTGTCGGCTTCCCGGTGAAACGTCCAGCTCCGGTCACCGAAATTGGTCAGGTCGCCTCCGATTTCCGCGGCCACGATCGCATGGGAGTCCGGCATCGCGCGCTTCACCGCGGCAGGGTCGCGTCCTTCGACGAGGATCGCCGTCAGCACCCGGCGCCAGTGTCCGCGATAGGCCGCAATCTTGTTTCCGTCTTCGCCTTGAATGATGGAGCGTCGGGCAAACGTCGTCAGGAGATAGTCATACCAGGGCGATACGACACCACCCCAGGTGATGATCCCTGCAGCGCGTCCTTTCGCGGCGACCATAGGAGACTGCAATGCGCCCATGGAAAGCCCAATCACGTAGAAGCGCTTGGGATCGACACGCCTGTCTGCAACAAAACGTTCAGCCGCTGCACCAAAGGCCTGTTCCTCGACGGAGTATCCGCCTTCAAGGCAAGGTGTCCCCTCACTGTCGCCCTGGCCGGGCTTGTCCGCCATGGCGACGGCAAAGCCCTGAGCTGTGAGCGCCTTGAACAGCTTCGCGTAAGGGTCGGTGGGATTGCTGAACCCTTCGACCGTGCCGCAGGGAATCCCGGGCAGGATCATCACCGCCGGAACCCGTCCGTTGCGCGCAAGTCGCTGATCGACGGGTTCAAGTAACAATGTCCGCACGCGAGGCCCACCTTGAGCCTGCGCAGAACCCAGTTCAACCGGTCGCCCGTCGAGAACGGGAGGCGGCGCAGCGAAGGCCGTG
>CADEDX010000986.1 GCA_902826195.1 uncultured Bradyrhizobium sp.
GCCGGCACGCTGGCCGTCACAGGACCCCGCGTGGCTGGTGTCGTGGTGGATCAAGCCGGAGGCGGTCAGTGGAGTGAAGGCACCGTGACGCGCGTAGATCTCGTGATGCCGCATACGAACCGTTGGCAACGCGCTTGGATCGCCGGCGCGGTGGCGGTCACCTGTGCCGCGACGCTTGTTCCTGTCGATGCCGTGGCCGATCCGGAAGCGACACGCCGCCACGCACTATCGGCGATCGGCGAGCCGAGTTATGGGCCGGACTTCAAACATTTCGAATGGGTCAATCCGCAGGCGCCAAAAGGTGGCCGCGTCCGCATCCGGGCCAATGGCACATTTGATTCGCTGAACCCTTACGCGCTGAAAGGCCTCCCGGCGGTTTGGATCGATGTCATCTACGATCGGCTGATGGCGGCGAGCCTCGACGAGCCGTCGACCGACTACGGATTGGTCGCCGAATGGGTGACCTATGCGCCGGATTTCAGCTCGGCGACCTTTTCGATCCGGCCAGAGGCTCGCTTTCACGACGGACGCCCGATCACGCCCGACGATGTCGTCTTTTCCGTCGACGCACTGAAGGCGACGAACCCTCGCTTCCAGATCCATCTCAGGGATGTCGAGGGGGCGGAAGTCACCGGTCCGAGAACGGTGACATTCAAGTTTGCAGTGAAGGGCAATCGAGAATTGCTGCAGGTCGTTGCGAACCTGCCCGTTCTGCCTCGGCACTATTGGCAAGGTACCGGCGCCAATGGCGAGCCGCGCGATATCGGCAAGGGCACGACCGAGATCCCGCTCGGCTCAGGGCCCTATCGCGTCAAGCACGTCGACATGGGCCGCTCGGTTGTCTACGAGCGCGTCGCCGACTGGTGGGCACGCGACCTTCCGGTCAATCGCGGCCAGTGGAACTTCGAAGAGGTCCGGTTCGAATACTTCCGCGACTCGACGCCGGCGTTCGAGGCTTTTAAGGCGGGACATCTCGATTTCTGGCCGGAATCGAGCGCCAAGAACTGGGCCACGGCCTATGACTTCGACGCCCTGCGGCGTGGTCTCGTCAAGCGCGAGGAATGGGAGAACAATCTCATCACGCCGATGCAGGGGTTCGCCTTCAATCTTCGCCGGCCGCAGTTCCAGGATTGGCGCGTGCGGCGTGCCTTCAATCTCGCGTTCGACTTCGAGTGGGCATCCAAGAATATTCTCTTCGATCAGTACAAGCGGACCGGCAGCTATTTCGAGAATTCGGAACTCAAGGCGACCGGGCTGCCGACGGGTCGTGAACTCGAAATCCTCGAAACCGTGCGCGACGAAGTGCCGACGGAGGTCTTTTCAAGTATCTATGCTAACCCCGTGAACACGGGACCGGATCAGGCACGGCGGCATATGGCCGAAGCGGCCCGGCTCCTGACTGCTGCGGGCTGGAAGCAGCACAACGGCGCGTTGCGCAATCACAATGGCGATCCATTCACGGTCGAATTTCTGATCGTCTCGCCGGAATTCGAGCGAATTATTCAGCCGTACATCGGCGAACTCAGTCGCCTCGGCATGAAGGCGACGGTGCGCATCGTCGACAGCGCGCAGTATAGCCGCCGTCTCAACACTTTCGACTTCGA
>CADEDX010000987.1 GCA_902826195.1 uncultured Bradyrhizobium sp.
CACCCACACGGGGTCGTACTGGCTTTCGCGCCCGCCCTGGTCCTCGTCGCGCGTGTGCCGGAAATCGCTCATGACCCCTGCCGCGGAAATGCCAAACCCGATGCCGGTGCGCCGGTCGTGCTGTGTGTCCAGCGTGATGACCAGGCGCTCGGCGTTGCCCTGACCGTCGCGGCGGGTGACCGTTCGCGAGATCTTCGACGGGTCCGCACGGTAGAGACGGGCCCCCACGTACAGCGCCCCGTCGTCGTACATCAGCCGAACCTCGGTTCGCTCCGAAGGCACGCTCCCTTCGTTGGGTCGTTGCTGCGTGAAACTGTCGATCGGTGTCGCGGTCCCCCAGACACCGTCGTCCAACCTACCATCAATGCGCGGCGCCTCCCCAACAATCCGAGTGGCGATCGCCTTCCGTGCGGACGGTTGGGAACCGGCACTGCCCGGAGTGAAGGCGCCAGATAGAAAAAAGGCCGCCAACGCGGCCCACACGTGGAATCGCAAGATATTGATTGACAAGGACTTGGCACTCCAGACCGAGGCCCGGAGCGCCGTTCTGTCAATGTATACGATTTCCCTCGTCTCTTCGTTTGGAGCCAGCGGCCCCGGCGATCACTCGCCGAGGCCGCCGCCGCCCGTTTGCACGGACCGCAGGTTCAGGGGGTCACCGTCACGTTCACCACGGCGATGTCGCCGTCGCCATTCCCCCCTCCGACCAGGCTCGTCACCGTCGCGGTCCCGACCCCAGCAGTGGCCTGCTCCAACAGGATCCCCGCGTCGCCATTGTTCTGCGATGTGGCGCGATCGATAACGGCCGTCAGGTCCCCGGTCGAGTTCTCGTCATATGCAATGCCATCATCGTCGTTGCCGATAGTCCGGGCGCCGCGGATCGTCGCGTCAAGCGAGCCGTCGGCGTCTTCTCGCAGCAAGACACCACCGATCAGATTCTCCGATGCTTCAATGCCAATCAGGGTCGCTTTCAGATTACCATTGCCTTTCTCACGCAGCTTAAGACCCGCGTCTCCATCGAGCGCGCCATTGCCATTGGCTTTCACTCCGGTCAGTGTTGCGATGATATCGCCGCCTCCTGCAAAGTCATCGTCTTCCTCGTATTCGATACCCTCTTCGTTGTTGCCGTTCGCTTCAACAAGGGTGAGGTCCACTTTCAAGTCACCAGCATCGTTCTCATTGAGATCGACACCTTGTTCAAAATTGTCATTGGCCTTGGTGAGCAGCATGAAACCCGCGATGTTGCCCGCACCACCTTCATCCACGTCGATGCCATCGTCATAGTCGGCGGCATCGAAACCACCATTGCGGGAGAAGTCGGAACCGCTAACGCTGAACTGCACGTCGCCGTCGCCTCGTTCATCGAACTCGACGCCGTCGCCACCGTTTTCAACCACCGTCGTCGCGACGACGCGTGCGGTCAAAGTGCCCAGGCCACCTTCGTTCAGCCGGATGCCGTCCTGATCCAGCGCAGTAAATCCGTTGCGGAGCGACTTAACGCCAAGCAGGCTCACATCAAGGGAGGCTGCCGAGCCATCGTGGGATGTGGATTCGGGATCGTTGAAGAACTCGGCTTGATCGTTGACCAGGATTCCGTG
>CADEDX010000988.1 GCA_902826195.1 uncultured Bradyrhizobium sp.
GGCTGTCTGACCGTTCTCTCGCTTCTTTCGATCCTTGGCATCTGCAGCTATTCCAACAGCCAGGTGCGGGTCGGCGGGCCCATCTATTCGGACATCAAGCTCAGCGCGGATCTTCTTGCCGATATCCTGCCGCCGCCGATGTATGTCATCGAGGCCTATCTCGAATCGTCGATGGCCATGCAGCAACCGGCGAATTTAGCTGCTCGCAAGAAGCGGCTCGGCGAGCTTCGCAAGGAATTCGAGGATCGCCAGAGTTTCTGGTCAAAGTCCGAGTTGCGCAACGATATGAAGAATCGGCTCACGGTCGATTCGCAGGCGGAGGTTCAGAAATTCTGGACCATCCTCGATCGCGACCTGATGCCGGCCCTGGAAAAATCGGACAAGACCAAAGCAAACGACGCCTATGCCCGTCTCGGGTCGGCCTATGCGGCTCACCGGGCGATCATCGACGACCTCGTGATGAAGGCGCAGGCATCCAACAAGGAACTCGAAGACGCGGCTGCGCAGCGAATTTCGATGTTTGCGCTTCTGACGTGGATTATCTGCGGCATCGGCGCGGCGGTGATTGGGCTGAGCATCGTTTCGAACATCTTCGGAACCGTTCGCCCGGTCGTCCGCCTGACCGACGCCGTCACGGCCATCGCGGCCGGAGATCTCGGCACCGCCATCCCCGGTCGCGACCGCGTCGATGAAATCGGAAAGCTCGCCGGCGCCGTCGGACTGGTCCAGCTCAACGCCGAGAAGAAAGCGCGCGACGAACTGGAACGGACCTTACAGCACGAGACGGCGGCGGCGGAGCAACGCAAGGCCGAGATGCGTCGGCTGGCCAACACCTTCGAAACCAGCGTGGGTGACATCGTTCAAGCGGTCTCGTCTGCCTCAACGGAGCTGGAATTCTCGGCCAATTCGCTCGCCTCGACCGCGTCTCAATCGGAAAAGCTCGCGACGATGGTTGCGTCCGGGTCCGAGGAGGCGTCCGTGAACGTCCAGGCCGTCGCCTCGGCCACAGAGGAACTCTCGTCCTCGGTCAACGAAATCAGCCGGCAGGTGCAGGAATCCGCGCGGGTCGCCAGCAGCGCGGTCGATCAGGCTCACGCGACGACACAGCGTGTCGGCGAACTATCCGTAGCGGCGACGCGGATCGGCGATGTCGTCGAACTGATCAATACGATCGCCAGTCAGACCAACCTGCTGGCGCTGAACGCGACGATCGAGGCGGCGCGTGCGGGTGACGCGGGCCGCGGCTTCGCCGTCGTAGCCTCCGAAGTCAAGGCGCTGGCCGAGCAGACGGCCAAGGCGACCGACGAAATCAGCCAGCAGATCTCAAGCGTGCAGGCGGCGACCCAAGAATCCGTTACCGCCATCAAGGATATCTCAGCGACGATCGCAAAGCTCTCGGAGGTGTCATCGGCCATCGCTTCGGCCGTGGAGCAACAGGGAACCGCGACGCTCGAGATCTCGCGCAATATTCAGCAGGCCTCATATGGCACCCAGCAAGTCTCGTCCAACATCCTCGACGTCCAGCGCGGCGCGCAGGCGACGGGGTCGGCATCCTCGGATCTGCTGTCGACGGCCAAGGCCCTGGCGGGAGA
>CADEDX010000989.1 GCA_902826195.1 uncultured Bradyrhizobium sp.
TTGGGATGAAAACGACTCCGACGACGTCCTTGCCAGACGCTACCCCGAACTAAGCGACCATTCCGCGATGCTTGAGTTTGCCAACAAGCAACCCGATGCAGCGGCGACATTTCAGCGCCTGCACGATGATGCGGCTGGTCGATGGGCAGGCGCCGGATCTTGTGACGATTATCGCGAGTCCTTTCCGGAGTTCAGTAGCCGAGTCATGGCCGCCCTGAGCCGCCTGAGCGAGGCGCGCACTGCGAAGACGACACTGGTCATCACCTCTGGCGGCCCTATCTCGGCGGTGGTGTCACAGCTTTCCGTGGGAGGCAACGATCTATGGGCCGAGGCTCTGTCACGCACGTTGAACGCCAGCATAACTACGGTCGTGGTCAACAAATCGACACTAAAATTGCTTTCCTACAACGAACACTCCCATCTTCCTGTGAGGGTCGTGACGTCTGTTTGACTCGTTCTTTGGCTATCTAGAACGAAGGGACCTCGCCTTGTCCACAATGCGCTGCATTCAGGTCGTTGGCTATCACCGGAATCTGGAAATGACCGAGATACCCATACCCATCCCCACCGACCCCTACGATGTCGTCATCAAGATCGGCGGAGCCGGGGTTTGCAGGACCGCCCTCCACATCCTCGAAGGACAATGGGCCGAGAAGTCGAGAGTCCAGCTTCCCTACACCATCGGTCATGAGAATGCAGGTTGGGTATATGCAATCGGATCGGCGGTAACCAACGTTCAGAGGGCGACAAGGTGATCGTGCACCCCCCTGATCACCTGTGGGCTCTGCCGCGCGTGCCGGTCAGGGGACGACGTCCACTGTGAAGCCAGTGCGTTTCCGGGGATCGATAGCTGCGGTTGGTATGCCGACTATCTCAAGACATCGGCCCGCAGCGTAGTGAAGATTTCCGATTCTCTTGAATCTGCTGACGTTGCAGCGCTCGCCGACGCGGGCTTAACCGCCTATCACGCGGGCGCCAAAGCAGCTCGCAGTCTCACCCCGCGTGACCACTGTGTGGTTATTGGCGCCGGAGGCCTGGGTCATGTCGGTATACAGGTCCTCAAGGCCTTGACGCCGGCCACACTCATCGTCGTCGATCGTAATCCTGAAGCGCTCGCGCTTGCGCGGGAGATCGGCGCTGACCACGAAGTGCTGGCCGACGACAACCAGATTGCGGCAGTTCGCGAGCTCACAAGTGGCCTTGGAGCTAGGGCCGTCGTTGACTTCGTCGGCGAAGGAGGTACGACAATGCTCGGCCTGGCAATGTTGCGTCGCGCAGGCGATTACCACGTCGTCGGCTACGGCGAGAATATCGACGTTCCCACCATCGACGTCATCTCCGAGGAGATCAGTCTCATCGGCAACCTCGTTGGCTCGTTCAACGATCTGTGCGACCTAATGGCCCTTGCCGCACGTGGATCGGTCAGGCTACACACCCAAAAGTATTCTCTGGAGGACTTTCAGTCCGCTATCGACGACCTCAGTTCGGGAAATGTTCGTGGTCGCGCCATTCTCACGCCGTGATTGTCACGGCTCCCGCGGCTCCATCGCGGTACCCGTGGCAATCAGTCTCGGCCGTTTCGCGAGC
>CADEDX010000990.1 GCA_902826195.1 uncultured Bradyrhizobium sp.
TCGCTGATCTCGATCTTCGCCCGTCTCGGCGGCGGCATCTTCACCAAGGGTGCGGACGTCGGCGGCGATCTCGTCGGCAAGGTCGAGGCGGGCATCCCCGAGGACGATCCGCGCAACCCGGCGACCATTGCCGACAACGTCGGCGACAACGTCGGTGACTGCGCCGGCATGGCCGCCGACCTGTTCGAGACCTACGCGGTGACCGCGGTCGCCACCATGGTGCTGGCCGCGATCTTCTTTGCGACCTCGCCGCTGCTGGTGAACATGATGACCCTGCCGCTCGCCATCGGCGGCGTCTGCATCATCACCTCGATCATCGGCACCTTCTTCGTCAAGCTCGGCGCCAGCCAGTCCATCATGGGCGCGCTGTACAAGGGCCTGATCGCGACCGGCGTGCTGTCGCTGCTCGGCGTTGCGGGCGTCATCAACTGGCTGATCGGCTTCGGCGAACTGGCGGGCGTGAAGTACACCGGCCTAGCGCTGTTCGAATGCGGCGTCGTCGGCCTCGTCGTCACCGGCCTGATCATCTGGATCACCGAATACTATACCGGAACGGACTATCGCCCGGTGAAGTCGATCGCCGCTTCGTCGGTCACCGGCCACGGCACCAACGTGATCCAGGGTCTGGCGATCTCGATGGAATCGACCGCGATGCCTGCGATCGTGATCATCGCCGGCATCCTCGTCACCTACAGCCTTGCCGGCCTGTTCGGCATCGCGATTGCGACCACGACGATGCTGGCGCTGGCCGGCATGATTGTGGCGCTGGACGCCTTCGGCCCGGTTACCGACAATGCCGGCGGCATTGCCGAAATGGCCGGCCTGCCGAAAGAAGTCCGCAAGTCGACCGACGCACTCGACGCGGTCGGCAACACCACCAAGGCGGTCACCAAGGGTTACGCGATCGGCTCCGCCGGTCTCGGCGCGCTGGTGCTGTTCGCGGCCTACAATGAAGATCTCAAATTCTTCATCGCCAATGCCGCGAAGTATCCGTACTTCCAGGGCGTGCTGCCCGACTTCTCGCTCAACAACCCCTACGTCGTGGTCGGCCTGCTGTTCGGCGGCCTGCTGCCGTATCTGTTCGGCGCGATGGGCATGACCGCGGTCGGCCGTGCGGCCGGCGCGATCGTCGAGGAAGTGCGGCGTCAGTTCCGCGAAAAGCCCGGCATCATGCAGGGCACCGACAAGCCGGATTACGGCCGGGCGGTCGACCTGCTGACCAAGGCGGCGATCAAGGAAATGATCATCCCGTCGCTGCTGCCGGTGCTGTCGCCGATCTTCGTCTACTTCGTGATCTACGCGGTCGCGGGCGGTGGCGCGGCCGGCAAGTCGGCGGCATTCTCGGCCGTTGGCGCCATGCTGCTCGGCGTGATCGTGACCGGCCTGTTTGTCGCGATCTCGATGACCTCGGGCGGCGGCGCCTGGGACAACGCCAAGAAGTACATCGAGGACGGCCACTACGGCGGCAAGGGTTCTGACGCCCACAAGGCGGCCGTGACCGGCGACACCGTCGGCGATCCCTACAAGGATACGGCGGGCCCCGCGGTGAACCCGATGATCAAGATCACCAACATCGTCGCGCTGC
>CADEDX010000991.1 GCA_902826195.1 uncultured Bradyrhizobium sp.
TCGACGATCTGCTGACCGGCCAGTACGACCAGGTGCTGCGGGTCGTGGCTTTCAATCCGATCGAGGGCTGGTCGCGGGACGCCTCCGAGACCGTCGCCGAGGCGCTGGAGGCGCATATCACCACCGAAGGCCGTGAGGTCTCGGAGGGCTTGCGGGACTTCATCGAAGGTCAGCTTGGCAGGAAGCTAGGCCAGCAGTTGACGCTGCTGTGATGCCGCTGTCGTTTGATCTTACGATGCTGTTGCTCTCCGCGGTCTGCGTAGCGGAGGCCGATGGGAAACCAATGACGGGTAGCGACATCGCCTTCCTGCTGGGATTGCCCAGGGAGGAGATCGATGCATGTCTAGGTGGTCTCGTCACTGACGGCTCGATCAAGGTGGAAGGCGATCTCTACCGCATGAGCCGATCGCTGACTGCGCCGCAGATCGCCGAGATGGAGGAACTGAGCGACCGGATACAAGAGGCCTCACGTCGACAAACTCACAACGCGGCTCGACAGCTAAATTGCTCGCATTCTCGAGCCAGGTTCATACATCCCTATCATGTTGAAGTTTGAGTATTGCAAACCGGTCTCCGCCAAGGCGGTGCCCACCGGTCCGGACTGGATCCACGAAGTGAAATACGACGGGTACCGCGGACGGATCGTCCGCGACGGCAAGGACGTGAAAGTCTCGTCGAGGAGCGGGCTCGACTGGGCTTGGCGCTTTCCGTGGATCGTCGAGACCGCGCTGAAGATTAAGCAGAGCCAGTTCATCATCGATGGCGAGATTTGCGTTCTCGACGTTCAGGGCATCTCCGACTTCGATGCCCTGCATTCCAACAAGCACAACGAGGAAGCCCAGCTATACGCCTTCGACCTCGTCGCCGTCGGCGGCGAAGACCTGCGCGACCTGCCGCTGCTCGATCGCAAGGGCAAGCTCGCCAAGCTGCTCCGCGGCCGCGCGAAGGGTATTTTCGTAGCGCCGTTCGAGCGGGGCCAGATCGGGCCCGAGCTTTTCATGGCTGCCTGCCGTATGCGGCTCGAGGGGATCGTTTCCAAGCATCAGGGGCGGCGCTACCGCGCCCGCACCTGCGAATGGGTCAAGGTCAAGAACCGAGCGCATCCCGCCATGACCCGCGTGATGGATAGCTTCGGGTGACCGCAGACAGCGAGCGTTTCCGGGGCTGAAAATCCCGGATCCGCACCTTTGATCTGCATCACGGCGCGCGGCGCTCAACTGGCTATCGACTGGAGCGATGCAAACCACGCCTGACGCACCGATGTCTTACCGTGAAGCCCTTGAGCAGCGGCTCAAGAAGTACCGCTGGCTGCAAACCCAGATGGCTGCCGAAGAGACCGTCAAGGTGGTCCAGGAATGGATCGTCGAATTGGAGGCCGAGCTAACCACTTGCGCCAACCGGTAACGGGCGCTTTGCGCCAATAGGAACGGCCGGCTGTCAGCTCCGATGCTGGCGGTGCATCAACTACTCGGTGGCAATCAGTTATTTAGGCGGCTGGAGAGACGGCCGAAATGCCGGCTGGCAGTTAGCTTGTCGCCATGGCGGCAAGACAGAGATACCGGC
>CADEDX010000992.1 GCA_902826195.1 uncultured Bradyrhizobium sp.
CGCCGCCGTAGCACTTGGCGAGCACGTTCTTGCGCATCGCCTTGACCGACTCGCGCGCGATGATGCGGCCGCCGATGGCTGCCTGAATCGCCACCTCGAACATTTGGCGGGGAATCAATTCGCGCATCTTCGCGGCGAGCAACCGCCCCCGAGTGTAGGCGGCATCACGATGGATGATCATCGAGAGGGCATCGACGGGCTCGCCGTTGACCAGGATATCCAACCGCACGAGTGGCGATTCGATGAACCCGGTCACGTGATAGTCGAGCGAGGCGTACCCGCGCGAGAGCGTCTTCAGTTTGTCGTAGAAATCGAGCACGACCTCGTTGAACGGGAGCTCGTAGGTCACCAGCACGCGGTTCGACGTCAGATACTCCATGCTCTTTTGGACACCGCGCTTCTCCTGGCACAGCGCCAAGATGGCGCCGACGTGTTCGAGCGGCGTGAGTATCGTGGCCGTGATGATTGGCTCTTCGAACTTCGAAATGCGCCCCGGCTCGGGCAACTGCGCGGGGTTGTCGATCTCGTGCACCACGCCGTCGGTTGTCGTCACGCGGTAGAGCACGCCTGGTGCCGTGGTCACGAGGTCCATGTTGAACTCTCGCTCCAGGCGTTCTTGCACGATCTCCATGTGCAGCAAGCCCAGAAACCCGCATCGAAATCCGAAGCCGAGAGCGGCCGAGGTCTCGGGCTCGAACACGAACGCGGCGTCGTTCAGCCGAAGCTTCTCGAGGGCATCGCGCAGCTCTGGATACTCGCTGCCTTCCACGGGGTAGAGTCCCGCGAACACCATCGGCTTGACTTCCCGGAAGCCGGGGAAGGCCTGCTCCGTTGGTCGGCGCGCGTCGGTCATCGTGTCGCCGATCTTTGCGTCGGCCACTCGCTTGATGCCGGCAATGACCAAACCCACCTCGCCAACACCCAGTTCGTTGACCGCCACCAGCTTGGGCGAGAACACACCGACCTGCTCGACGTCGTATTCCTGTTTTTCGGCCATGAGCCGAATGCGCGTCCCCGGTCGAAGGGCCCCGTCCATGACGCGCACGAGAATCATGACGCCCCGATAGGGGTCGTACCAAGAGTCGAAGATCAGCGCCTTGAGAGGTGCGTCGGGGTCACCCTTCGGCGGTGGCACGCGAGCGACGACAGCCTCGAGGATGTCCTGCGTGCCAATCCCCTCTTTGGCCGATGCCAGGATCGCGCCAGAGGCATCGAGGCCGATGACCTCGGTGATCTGCCGCTTGCACTCGTCGATCTGAGCGCCAGGCAGATCGATCTTATTGATCACCGGGATGATCTCGAGGTTGTGATCGACCGCAAGATAGGCGTTGGCCAGGGTCTGGGCCTCAACGCCTTGCGACGCATCGACGAGCAGCAGGGCTCCCTCGCACGCGGAGAGGGAGCGCGTAACCTCGTAGGAGAAGTCGACGTGCCCGGGCGTGTCGATGAGATTCAGCACGTATTCTTGTCCGCTCAGGGCCTTGTACCGCAGGCGGACGGTCTGGGCCTTGATGGTGATGCCGCGTTCGCGCTCGAGGTCCATGCTGTCGA
>CADEDX010000993.1 GCA_902826195.1 uncultured Bradyrhizobium sp.
CTGCGCTGGCCACGTCAGGAGACCTTCGATAATGATGTCTCCGTGACCTATTGGATGAATGAACTGCAGGGCATCGATCGCGACAGGCCGCTGTTCGTCACCCTCAACCCGCCAGTCGCACCCGATCCCGCCCTGACCTTCGGAAAGTATCTGTGCGAACATCCGCAATATAATGCCGCCGCCTTTGCCGCCCAGAAGCGCCTGCCCGAGATCCAGGGAAAACGGCAGACCTGGTTCTGCGGCGCATGGACCGGATACGGTTTTCACGAGGACGGCTTGCGATCGGGCCTTGCGGTCGCCGAGGCGCTCGGCGCGGTGGTACCCTGGCGGCAGCCCTTGTCGGCCCTCGCCGAAGCCGCGGAGTAGTCATGCACGCAATATCGGCACAGCCTGCTAACGCCGCCGCACTCTACGTCGGCGACGTCATGCATGCGCGACTGAAGCCGGTGGGCCACCGCTTCAGCTATCGGGTGATGAGCCTTCTCATCGACCTTGACCGGCTGGCGGAAGCCAACAGGCAATCGCCGTTGTTCGGCATCAATTGCGCTGCCCTCTATAGTTTTCGCGAATCCGATCATGGCGCGCGGGACGGATCGCCCTTACGCGCCTATGCGCAAACGTGCGCGGCCGAGCACGGCATCGACCTCACAGGCGGGCGGGTGCTGCTGCTCTGCTATCCCCGCCTGCTCGGCTACACCTTCAACCCGCTGTCGGTCTATTTTTGCTACCGCGCCGATGGCGAGCTCGCGTTGCTGATCTACGAAGTGCGCAACACCTTTGGCGACATCCATCCTTACGTTTTGCCGGTATCATCGGGCGAGATAAGTGAGGCCGGCGTCCGGCAGCAGCAGGACAAGCTGTTCTACGTCTCGCCGTTCATCGAGATGGCGATGCGTTATCATTTTCGCGTACGGCCACCAGGAGAGAGCGTGCAGTTGCGAATTCTGGAAACCGACCGCGACGGCCCCCTGCTTGCTGCAACCTTCAATGGCTGCCGCCGCGCACTCAACACCAAGGAGTTGCTGCGCGCGTTCTTTGCGCTCCCGCTGGTCACGCTCAAGATCATGGCCGCGATCCATTGGGAGGCGCTGCGGCTTTGGCTGAAAGGCGCGCGTCTGGTGCCTCGGAATAACACAGCCCACAATACCGGCTTGGCGAGCAGGAAAGGCAACGATTATACTCCGGGAGAGTTGTCCACTCGTGCCAGGAATTGAAGCAGGGTCGATCGACCATGCGAGGCCGGGCAGACCTCCGTTCGATGGATCGCACATGTCCGGGTTGATTTCGGTCACATCGGAAACCGTAGACGCGTTGTTTCCAGAATTGCCCCGCCTGGTCCGGCTGGCGTTGGGTTTCGGCTCACAATTGCAGCATGGCACGCTCGACGTGATCCTCGCCGACGGCCGCACCGTACGCCTCGGCGGCAATGGGCCGGGTCCCGCCGCTGTGATGAAGATCTACGATTACGGTTTTGCCTCGCGGCTGCTGCGCGGCGGCGACATCGGTATCGCGGAAGCCTATCTGCGTGGTGAATGGGACACCCCCGA
>CADEDX010000994.1 GCA_902826195.1 uncultured Bradyrhizobium sp.
TGAACTCCTCCTTCCGCGCGCCCGCAATTTCGCCGGCGCGCTGCAAAGTCAGAAGGCACAGTTGCAGCGCAATCGCCGCCGCTGGTGAAACGATATTGATTTTTCGCTGACCTGCTTCCTGCCCCTTGACGAGGCCCGCCCCCTCATTGCGTTGCGCCGCTTCAAGGAACGTCCACAACTTTCTAACCTCACCCTCGTTCAGCACACGTTCGCGGCTCTTCTCTGCAAAGACCCGATCAATCGCCAAGGCAGGATTGGCGTCGATGAGGTCGCGTTTGAGGGCGTAGTTCATGATCTGGCGCACCAGTGCGTGCGCGCGATTGCCGGTCGTTCCGCCCGCAGCGGCGCCGACCTCTTCGATAAAGGAAATGATGTCACCGCGACGCAAGCTGGCATAGCGACGCGCGCCAAGCTTGGGCAGGATGTGGGAGTCCAGCAGCCAACTTTCATAGTTCAGAGTGCTGGCGCGCTTGCGCCGGGCCGCATCGGCGCTGTACCGCTTCTCAAGCGCCGCAAACGTCTCCTCCTTTTTTGCCTTTTCTTGGCGAATGGCCGCGCGCTTGGCTTCAACCGGGTCAACTTTTCGGAGGTTGAGATCGCTGAGCGCGTCGAGCGCTTTGCCGCGAGCGGTTTTCAAAGTGATCGCGCGCGCATCGCCAAGTACAGCTTCGCCTCGCCGTCCCTGGGCGCTGTAGCGCAGGATGTAAGACTTCGCCCCCTTTGGCGTCACGCGGAGAAACAGGCCTTTGACCTGATGATCCGGCATCCGGAGCTTTCCCTTGGCTGGCGCTTCGACCGCGTTGACCACGTCCTGTGTCAACTGACCTCCTTCACGGCTCGTCTGGAGGCGGCGCGACGCACGCGTCGGGGTGGGTTCTGCGCGTCCCTTGTTGAATTGGACTTCGACCACGTCAGCCATCTTGGAACTCAAGACACTCAGCTTTTTCCAATACGCCAGCCATGCTAGCAGCCCGCGCCGTGCCCCACCAGTGCCCCAGTTTGCCGTCGGAAATGGTCAGTTTCGGTCCGCTTACGAATAAGCTGTGACAACGAAGGGTAGCGCCTTAATCAAGTAAAAACATCGCATTACGTGATTGCGGTTGGGATGACGTTGGAAGGGGTGGGAACGCTGAGATTGACTACGAATCTGGGGGTCAGGAGTTCGAATCTCTTCGGGCGCGCCATTGAAGAACACCGAACCTTTCGTGTGCGAAGGCCAGCGCGCGACGCGATGATCTACGCCTTCAAGCGCCGTCGCATCTTCCAAGCCTGCGGCTGTCTCGCGCTCGCGGCGATGGCGAGCGCGTTTCTCGTCATGGGGCTGCTCGGACCGGCGGACCCGCCGTTTTTCAAATGGGCCGCACTCTCGGCTGCGACGCTGTTCTACGCCATCCTCATTCCCGTGCTGCAGGAGACGTTCACACCTGGGCCGATCCTGACGATCGGGCCCGAGGGACTGACCTATCAGCCGTTCTCCCTGCAGCCGATCCCTTGGGCCGAGCTGCAAACGGTGCAGCGCCTCCGCAGCAAGCCGGAGCCGG
>CADEDX010000995.1 GCA_902826195.1 uncultured Bradyrhizobium sp.
CAGCCATGATTCACCTCGCGCGGGGTGTCGCCCAATCCGCGCCAACGGGCAAGCGCATCCACGCCGAGGCGCTGGATTCCGGCCGGTAATCAGCCCTGCGGCAGCGGCGGCGGCATGGCCGTTTGCTGCCAGTTGGCCGGATCGAAGCTGGTCGGCGGCCAGTCGGCGGAAATGGCAGGCCCGAGCGCTGGGTTGGCTTCGTCCGTCGTGGCGCGGCTCATCAGCTGTGCGGCGCCCAGCGCTTCACCGACGCGATAGAGCACGTCGAGCAGCTCGGGGTCCTTGATGTCGAGCTTGCGCAGCTTGTCGACCTCGCCCGGCTTCATCGCTTTGCCGAGCAGGCTTTCGATATGCTCGGGGCGGCGAAACTCGTCTTCATCGACCTCCAAGCGCGCATCATAGCGCTGGTAAGTGAGCGCCGGTTCGCGCGTGAGAAGCTGCGTGTTGATCTGCATGCGCACTTCGGAATTGACGAACCAAGGGAAGCGCGGATTCGCCAACATCTGCAGCGTCGTGACCTGTTGCTGGCTGATGTCGTGATTGTAGCCCTCAAGTGCGGCCATCACTTTGCTGGAATACATAAGCCGGCGGAAATCGGCGATCGGCTTGGCGCTGGAGCGGCGCTTGCGATTGCGCTTCTCGAACCGCTTGCGCACGTAACCGGTGCCGACGGACCAAAGCAGCAAGTTCTGTTCGCCCGCGGGCCAGTTGAAGCCAAACGCCGGCTCGGTGACGGTGAGCAGCAATTGCAGGCCAGGATTGTTGTTGGGGCTGACGCCGCCGTCGAAGAAGTGCGCGTAGCCGGAAACGTCGCCACGCTTGTTGTGCGCCAACGGCACACGCACGTCGTTGAAATAGGTCGGCGCGGCGGCGGAGCCCTGCACCAGGTCGCGCAGATAGAAATCGCCGTTGGCGACACCGATCTTGTCCTTCGACTCGAAATAGCACCAATCCGGATTGTTCACGAGAATCCAGGCCGAGCCGGAGTCGATGCGCTTGGCGTGGATGGCGAGGCCGGTTTTCAGATCTTCGGAACGCAGAGTCCGATCGCCAAGATATTCCTGTAGCGCCTTGGTGAGCGCGGTGTTCTTGAAGGCGGGAATGAGCACGCGCAGCGGGCCCGGCACTTGCGGACGCTCGAAGATTGCCGGCAGCAGCTTGAAATAGAGTTCGACGACGTCGCGCACCTTCCATTCGAGCGCGAGCGTGGTGGCGATGATAGCGCCCGTTGAGGTGCCGCCGATCAGGTCGAAATAGTGCGCCAGCCGGAATCGATCGGGATCGCCGCTGCGCTGGCCGAGCTGATCTTCGAGCTGCTGCAGAAAGCCTAGGCTCAGCAGGCCGCGCGAGCCGCCGCCGTCGAGCGACAAGATGCGCTTCGGCCCCGGCCGCTGAAATCGTTCGCGCAAGTGTGCGCCCATGTCGTCCCCCCTTCTGGAAGCGTCCGGACCATAGAGGAAAAGGCGCGCGCCTGGGAATACCGGCTTCGGCCGTTCCCACAACCACAGGGTTTCAAACGCAGTTGGCGATGGGCT
>CADEDX010000996.1 GCA_902826195.1 uncultured Bradyrhizobium sp.
GTCGCCGCACTCGGGCGCCGGTATCTTTTTGCCATTACCGGCACGCGCTTCCCAGCGATAAACCAACGATTAACCATGAATCGGTAGGGTTCAGCTGCGTCCGGATGGTGACCATCCGGTTAAGCGGGAGCAAGCGCAATGCCCGTCGAAATGCTGACCTATGCCCAACTGGGCGAAAGACTCACGATTTCCCCGGAGGCAGCCCGGGCCTTGGTAAAGCGACATCGATGGCCACGTTCGCGTTCCAACGATGGCAAGACACTTGTTCAGGTCGATCTCACCGAAATCAACCATTCTCCCATCGCGCGACCGCCGCAGGCCCAATCCGGTCAGCAGCTGGTCAATTCGCTGAAACAAAAGATCGAGCAATTGCAGGCCGAACTGGTCGAGGCGAAGGCTATCGCCAATGGCCATCGCGCCGACTTCGAGCGCGAATGCGAGCGCACGAACAAGCTTCTGGCTGAACTACTCAAGGCGACCTCGGAAGGCATGGGCGCCCGGGAGAGGGCGGCCCTGCTCGAAGGCAAGCTGTCGATGCTGACGCAGCCCTGGCGGCGTCGGCTGGTCGATGCGTTCAGCCTCGCCTTGCCTCAAGTCGCCACCCCACGCGAAACCGCAGCCGCTGCAGCTCCGTCGGCCAACTAGGCCTAGCAACAACCGCCTACCTACGCTTCACGCTATTGAACCCGGACGGGTTGGTTTGTCCGCGTCAGCGCCGATGGTAGCGGTGACGGCGATTACTCCAGTGGCGACCATGTCCCGCCCGTCGCCAGCCATAGCTCGTGTAGGGGTTTCCGCGCCCGTAGTTCTGGCAATTGGCGTTCGGATAGAACTGGGCGCACCAGCCGGCATTGGTGATGACGGGCTGAGCCGCCGCCGGGCCCGTCAATGCGCACAGCATCGAAGTGGCAATTGCGCCCAGCAGTATTTCTTGTCTTGTCATCTCAAGCCTCACCTGTCCGGCGGTGGCGGAGAATCTAGATCGCATGCATCGCGATCCAGCCGATGAAGTAGAGCCATCCGCATGTGGCGACGCCGATGGCGATCAGATAGGTGGTTTTCGCCAGCATATTGCACGGATCTGTTACGCCAACGGGTAGCCGAGGTGGCGTTGGAATCGGCGACGACGGTTTGCCGAGATCCATGTACGGATCGCGTATCCGGAGGCAAATCCGGGCGAAAAGACTGCCATTAAAAGGACCAGGGAGGTTCGAAAATCCATTGTTCCACCGGTTAGGAGAAGCCTGACCGGAGACAATAAATTCGAGCGGATTTTCGTTCCTGATACCAAGCGAAAGACCGCCCGCCGGCGGCCTTATCACGACGCTGGTTCCAGACGGCGAGACCTACTGGATTCTGAACTCGTCGACGCTGCGGCCGGTTGCGAGCATTTCGGCCATCCAGCGTGGGGTCTTGCCGCGGCCTGACCAGGTCTCCGTGGGATCGTTTGGATTTCGATATTTCGGCTCGACTTTGGGGTAGGGACGGCGTTGCGGGATGTCCTTGGGCGAGCCGCCGAACTTGCGGCCGAGCT
>CADEDX010000997.1 GCA_902826195.1 uncultured Bradyrhizobium sp.
CGATCAATCTGAAATGGGCGCTCGCCGAAATGAAGCGCGTGATCAAGCCGTCGGCGCCGTCTCAGCGCGTGCAGATCGCCTATGCCCGGGCAGCTGCCATCGCGGATGAGGATGTTGCGATCAACCGGGAGATCGGCCGGCATGGCCTGGCGCTGATCGAACAGATGGCGGCGACAAAGCAGCCCGGCGAGCCCGTCAATATACTGACCCATTGCAACGCCGGCTGGCTTGCGACGGTCGATTGGGGCACGGCGACGGCGCCGATCTATCTGGCCCATGAGCGTGGCCTGAAAATTCATGTCTGGGTCGACGAAACCCGGCCGCGCAATCAGGGCGCTTCGCTTACGGCCTGGGAACTCGGCCACCACGGCCTGCCGCATACGGTGATCCCGGACAACACCGGCGGCCATCTGATGCAGCACCGGATGGTCGATCTCGCCATCGTCGGCACCGACCGGGTGACCGCCAATGGCGATGTTTGCAACAAGATCGGGACCTATCTGAAAGCGCTCGCCGCGCATGACAATGGCGTGCCGTTTTATGTTGCACTGCCGTCGCCGACTATCGACTTTAGCATCGATGACGGCATCAGGCAGATTCCGATCGAGCAGCGCAGCGCCGAAGAAGTGGCCACCATGACCGGCCGCACCGCCGATGGGCGCATCGAGACCGTGCGCGTGGTTCCCGACGGTTCGCCAGTGGCCAATTACGCCTTCGACGTCACGCCGGCGCGGCTGGTGACGGGTTTGATCACCGAGCGCGGCGTGCTCACGGCCGATCGTGCTGCACTTGCGAGTGCCTTTCCGGAGCGCAGCGCGGGACATTGACGCCTGGCATACCAGCGTCGTATCCCCTATCGGATCGCTGCTATCGGAAGTTTCCATGTCCAATACCGATATTGAAATCGTCGTCGAAGACCCGACCGCGCCGGAGGCAGATTCGCCTGCGGTGACCAGCGTTCGCGTGGTCGACGCTGTCGTCTCCGTTCTGCTGCTCGTGCTGGCGCTGATACTTGGCTACGATAACTGGCGTACGGGCGCGGGCTGGGAATCGACCGGCCCGCAGGCCGGCTATTTCCCGTTCTATCTCTCGATGATCCTCGCCGGCGCGAGCGTCTATGGCCTGGTCGCCGCGTTCCTGTCGCGAAAGGAGGCCACCGAGATCTTCGTGACGCGGGCGCAGCTTCGCCGTGTGCTAGCGGTGTTCGTGCCGACGCTGCTGTTTTGTCTGGCCATGCAATTCCTCGGGCTCTATGTCGCGAGCTTCCTCCTGATCGCCGGTTTCATGCGCGTAGTCGGCAAGATCGCGCTGTGGAAGTCGCTGCTCACCGCCTTCGTGTTCACCGCCGTGATGTTCGTGACCTTCGACGTCGCCTTCGACGTCATCATGCCAAAGGGCCCGCTCGAAGCGGCGCTCGGCCGCTGACGGGCCGATGGGATTGCTCTGATGGAAGCTTTGGGCCTCTTGATGCATGGTTTTGCCGTGCTGCTGACGTGGAAGACGCTGCTGCTGATGATGCTCGGGCTCGTGC
>CADEDX010000998.1 GCA_902826195.1 uncultured Bradyrhizobium sp.
ATGTTTCCTCCACGCGTACTAGGGGTGGTACTGCGTAACGCAACTCTAAGATGTCTGGTTTCCCGCATCGTTATCAAAAGTTATAGGTCGCGGATTTTGCACGGAATTGCGCTAAACTAGGCAAGATCAGGAACCGGACAGAGGCGCTGCGCTTGCGCAGCATTCTCGACGATACGGGGATTGTCGCCTCCGACCCGGCCAGGGCGCGCTCACCATTTTTGTCCACCAGTTGGCGCAACTGCCGGTCGTGTTCTTGTCGCTTGAAAGCACTTGGATCTTGCGAGCGCATTTTTGAGCGCGACCCCGATGGATCAGGCGGGATGTAATCGAGCCGCCAACCGGGGCATTGCAATTGGGTAGTTTCCGCACGGATTAATCAGGGGGTGAGCTGAATTATTTTGCATCCGCGGATCTGAGGATTATAAGGGGCGCTTCCCTTACATTTGGAGTGTGTACATGGCGACGAACGGCAAGCTATCCGACAAGCAGGTGACGGCGTGGTTTGGGGACTTGAACTTCACTCAGCAAGTATCTCTCCTTGATAACCTCACCAGCATCCATGACGGCGCAAAGAACGCCCGCATCTCCGAACTGAAGCGCGAAATTGCCACCCTTGAGAAGCGCGAAGCCAAAACCGCAAAGGTTCGCAAGTCCAATGGCTCCAATGGCAAGTCTGCCATCAAGGCGAAGTACCGCGACCCAGCAACAGGAGAGTCGTGGTCAGGCCGGGGCCGCATGTCGAATTGGCTCGCCGCCAAACAGAAGGCCGGCGAGAAGATTGCGAAGTACCTCGTGAAGTAACTCTGAAACGTCGCTGATGCTTGGCTGCGACCGACGGCGTTGTCGGCCGACGGGCGCGCGTGGGGAGACGACCTGACGAGCCGCGCCAGTGCGACAGCTCGGCTTCAGCACTGCCACGGGTACTCAGAACAAATCTCTCTTCCGGGAAGTGACCGCGATCTCCAGAGTGCGGGAACCTTATGCTCGGCTGGTTGTTAAACCAACAGGAGGCTGCACATCCCCCGTCCGGCCTCCATCCGGCATCCCCCCGTTTAGCGGGAGTGCAGTGAGCCCGTCACGCTTCCCCCGCGTGGCGGGCTTTTCCGTTCGCGGAACAGGGCAAACCAATTCGGATAGCTTCCGCTGATGCGATGCTGGCGTCACTCCGAAAAGCGGGGTGATGGCCACTCGGTGTTTGCCAGGCAGTCCATCCCCTATTCCCGTGATGTATCGGTTGCCAGGGTGCCTAGACCGCGGAGAAGATGAGACCCCGATGCCGGCTGGAGCCTATGCCTGCCCACAAGCCCGTCGGCGACCGAATGAGCCCATGAAATTGTCGCGCAAACAATTGTGCCCTTGGGTCAGAAGATCGCAAGTGAGAAATGGAACCGACCGGTAAGGGGGCAGCGATCGCTACGCTACACGCCAGACCATACCGTGGTGGTGCGAACGTACGTCATACGAATCTATAATATGCTGTAGAGTGCAGCGGGCGCAGCCGACAGCACAAAGACCCG
>CADEDX010000999.1 GCA_902826195.1 uncultured Bradyrhizobium sp.
GTGTTCAAGCCGGCCGTGATCAAGGAGATCGGCGGGTCCCGCATCGCCGTGATTGCGCAGGCGCTCCCCTATGTGCCGATCGCTCACCCGAGGCGTTTTACGCCCAACTGGACGTTCGGCATCCGCGACGAGGAGCTGCAGAAACTCGTCGATAGCCACCGCACCGGCGACAAGGTCGATGCCGTGATTCTGCTGTCGCACAACGGCATGGACGTCGACCTCAAGCTCGCCAGCCGCGTCACCGGCATCGACGTCATTCTTGGCGGCCATACCCACGATGCCGTGCCGCAGCCGATTGCAGTGACTAATCCGGGCGGCATGACGCTGGTGACGAATGCCGGCTCGAACGGCAAGTTCCTGGCGGTGCTCGACCTCGATGTCGGCAAGGGCAAGGTCAAGGACGTGCGGTACCGGCTGCTGCCGGTGTTTTCGGAATTGCTGAAACCCGATCCGGCCATGCAAACGCTGATCGACAAGCTGCGCGAGCCGCAGGCAGCGACATTGAGCGAAAAGGTCGGCGTCGCCGACCGCCTGCTCTATCGCCGCGGCAATTTCAGCGGCCCGATGGATCAGCTGATCTGCGACGCGCTGCTGGGTGAACTCGACGCCGAGATCGCGCTGTCGCCGGGTTTTCGCTGGGGCACCACCGCGCTGGCGGGACAGCCGCTGACGATCGAGGACGTGATGGCGCAGACCGCCGTCAGCTATCCCGAGACCTACGTGCAGAGCATGACGGGCGGCCAGATCAAGGACGTGCTGGAAGACGTCTGCGACAACCTGTTCAACACCGATCCCTATTACCAGCAGGGCGGCGACATGGTCCGCGTCGGCGGCCTCGCCTACTCCTGCAGCCCGAACGAAACCGTGGGCAAGCGGATTTCCGAACTCAAGCTCGACAACGGCCACGCGCTGCAGGCCGGCAAGCACTACAAGGTGGCCGGATGGGCCTCCGTCAACGAGCAGACCGGCGCGCCGGTCTGGGACGTGGTCGTCAAACATCTGCGATCGGGCAAGCCGCCGAACCGGGCGGCGCCGGGCGTGACGCTGAAAGGCGTCGAGGACAATCCAGGCATTTCGGGACAGGGATGAACGGCTTTTCGAAAACCCTTCGCTCGGCCATCGCGGCGCTCCTGATCGCAGCCGCCGCGCCTGCCGCCCGCGCCCAGCAGCCCCCGCTGCAGGACAAGCCGTTCGCCGAGCACAAGATCGTGCTGCAGCTCTCCGACGACGACCCGCGCAAGCAGGGCCTCGTGCTCAGCGTCGCCAGCAATTTGATGAAGCATTACGATCCGGACAAGGTCGCGATTGAAATCGTTACGTTCGGTCCAGGCATCGCGCTGCTGCGCCCGGAAAATCCCAACCGCAAGATGGTAGAGAGTCTCGTGGTGCAGGGTGCGCGCTTCGACATCTGCCTCAACACCGTCGACACGATCGAACGCGAAAGCGGCAAGCGGCCGGCGTTCATATCAGCGGCAACGCCGGTGCAGGTCGGCGTGGCGCAGATCCTGTTTCT
>CADEDX010001000.1 GCA_902826195.1 uncultured Bradyrhizobium sp.
TTGACGCGCACACGCGCTCCACGAGTAGGCGAACGAGAGCCTCGCCCGACGACGGTGAGTTCGCCCGTTCCGTCGTCAATCTTGTAAACCTTGAAGGGCATCAGCGGAATGCCCCACGAGGTCGTCACGGTGCCCTCGACCTCGATCGTGCGGTCGGCGTATCGGCCGGGGTGGTTCTGCACGTCGGCGATGTTCGGACTGCGAAGGGCGCAACCAGCCACGAGCAGTGACATCGAGAACAGCAAGACCCGACCGAGTACGCGTTGCATGGTATTCCCCTTCGGGCGGCGCGGCCTTGGGCCAGCGCCGAAAGAATGGGTCGCGACCGAGTCGCCAAGAAACTCCGGAGGACGGCGGTGCCAGCGCCTGCCTGCAGTTAGGTTCGCCCTCCGGTGACTCGGCGCGACCTGACCCAGGGAGTATCAATTCGTGTGCCGAGGCGTTCGAGCGAGGAATACAGTGCAATTCGAAGGTTTCGATCGGCGTCCTGGCCCGCAGCGTCCACTCCGGCGGACCGTGCACTGACCTCGCCAGAGGACTCAGTCTCGCTGTGGGGCATCGAGCAGAGCTCGCACCCGCGCGCCGAGCTCGAGGGGATTGAAGGGTTTGGCAATGTGCCCACGCGCGCCGAGCTCGAGCATCCTCGTCACCACGGCGGGATCGCGCTTCGCGGTTAGGAAGATCACCGGCAGGCTCGCCGTGCGTTCATCGGCTCGCAGCGCAGCGCAGGTCGACGGTCCGTCGAGCGTGGGCATCATCCAGTCGAGGACAACCGCATCGGGCCTCGCAGTCCGCACGCACGTCAGCGCGGCCTCGCCGTCGGCAACGGCCGTTACGTCGAAGCCCTCGCGACGCAACGCGAGCGTGGCGACCGCCCGGATGTCGTCGTCGTCTTCGACGAGGAGCACGTGCGTCGGCATCAGTAGATCTGCAGGTAGCGTTCGCGCTCCCAGGGACCCACGTGCGTGCTGTACTCGTGCCACTCGCGCCGCTTCGCATCGAGGAAGTGTTCGAAGATGTGGTCTCCGAGTGTTTCGCGCACGAGGTCGTCCTTTTCGAGGGAGTCGAGCGCTTCGCTCAGGGTGGTCGGCAGCTCGTCGATGCGGAGGTGACGTCGTTCCCGATAGCTCATCTGATAGAGGTTCTTGTTCACCGGAGGGCCGGGATCGAGGTCTTCCTCGATGCCGCGCAAGCCCGCCCGCAACATCACCGCGAACGCCAAGTAGGGATTACACGACGGGTCGGGCATTCGCAGCTCGATACGGGTGGAGGCGCCCCGCTCAGCCGGCACGCGGATGAGCGGGCTCCGGTTCTTCTCGGACCACGCGATGTGCGTGGGCGCTTCGTAGCCCTGGACGAGGCGCTTGTACGAATTGACCAGGGGGTTGGTGATGGCGCAGAAACCCTTGGCGTGGCGCAACAAGCCCGCGATGTAGGCCAAGCAGGTGCGGTGGAGCTGCCAGGGCGCGTCGGCGTCGTAGAACGCGTTGGTGCCGTCGCGAAACAGC
>CADEDX010001001.1 GCA_902826195.1 uncultured Bradyrhizobium sp.
GGTCGAGGTGCTGAAATCCGATCCCGCGATCGACTACATCAACTCCACCGTGGGGGCCGGTGGACCCAACACCACGGCGAATTACGGACGCCTGTTCATCGCGCTGAAGCCGAAGAAGGAGCGCGACAATCTCAACGCGATCATCGGACGGCTGCGCACCAAGGCGCGGCAGGTTCCGGGCATGCAGGCGTTCTTCCAGCCGATTCAGAACCTCAACATCGGCGGCCGGATCTCCAAGAGCCAATACCAGTATGTGATGCAGAGCGGCGACACCGAGTCACTGTACCGGCTCGCGCCCGAGATGCGCGACAAGATCGAGAAACTGCCGGGCCTGCTCGACGTCACCACCGATCTCTACATCAAGAACCCGCAGATGACGGTTGAGGTCGACCGCGAGAAAGCCGCGGTCTACGGCGTCACCGTCGATCAGGTCCGCAACCAGCTCTACAATGCCTATGGTTCGCGCCAGGTCGGCACCATCTACATGCCGTCGAACGACTATCAGATCATTCTGGAGGTGCAGCCGCAGTTCCGGGTCGATCCGTCTGATCTCTCCAAGCTCTACATGAAGACGCAGAACAACGTGACCATCCCGCTATCGGCGGTGGCGAGGTTGATTCCGACGGTCGGTCCGTTGCAGATCAACCATCAGGCGCAGCAGCCCGCGGTCACGATCTCATTCAACCTCGCGCCCGGCAATTCGCTGGGCTATGCGGTCGATAAGATCACCGAGCTCGAGCAGAACTCGAACCTGCCGGCGACCATCGCGACCGGCTTCTCCGGCACCGCGCAGGTGTTCCAGGATTCGCTGCGCGGGCAGGGCGTCCTGATCCTCGCCGCCGTGTTCGCCGCCTTCGTCATCCTCGGTATTCTCTACGAAAGCTTCATCCATCCGATCACCATCATCTCCGGCCTGCCGTCGGCCGGCATAGGCGCGATCGTGACGCTGATGCTGTTCGGCATGGAAATGTCCGTCATCGCCATGATCGGCATCGTGATGCTGGTCGGGATCGTCAAGAAGAACGCCATCATGATGGTCGACTTCGCGCTGGACCGCCGCCGCGTCGGCTTGAGTGCGGAGCACGCGATCCGGGAAGCGGCGCTGTTGCGGTTCCGCCCGATCATGATGACGACGTTCGCCGCGATCTTCGGCACGCTGCCGATCGCCCTCGGCGCCGGCGCCGGCGCCGAACTGCGCCAACCGCTCGGCGTCGCCGTGGTCGGCGGCCTCTGCCTGTCGCAACTGCTGACCCTCTACATCACGCCCGTGATCTACATCTATCTCGACCGCATCGACCGCCGCCTGCGGCGCAAGCTCGAACCGCAATTCGAAGAAGCGGGCGAGGGCGAGCGGCCGCACGTGGCTGCCGCCGAATGACGGCGTCCGGGTGCGCCATACGCTGGGCCGCCCGCAGCGTCGTCGTCGTGATTGCGCTCGCCTTTGCCATCCTGGCGACCCGCCCGGCCAACGCGGATGAGCCGATCGAAATCTTCGACGCCCACCTGC